>NZ_JBFUMN010000022.1:0-79961 GCF_054049335.1 Roseateles sp. P5_E1 | reverse complement strand
GTCGTGGAGTACAAGCACAAGATCGGTTTCAAGGGCGCCATCCTGATCGAGCCCAAGCCGCGCGAGCCGTCCAAGCACCAGTACGACTTCGATACCGCGACCGTGTACGGCTTCCTCGTCCGCTACGGCCTGGAGAAGGAAGTCAAGGTCAACATCGAGGCCAACCACGCCACGCTGTCGGGCCACAGCTTCGAGCATGAGATCGCCACGGCAGGCGCCTTGGGCATCCTGGGCAGCCTGGACATGAACCGCGGTGACCCGCAGCTGGGCTGGGACACCGACCAGTTCCCCAACAACGTGCCRGAGACGGCGATCGCGCTGTACCACGTCATCCAGGCCGGTGGCCTGGGCAGTGGTGGCCTCAATTTCGACGCCAAGGTGCGCCGCCAGTCCATCGATGCCGAAGACCTGTTCCACGGCCACATCGGCGGCATGGACGTGTGCGCGCAGGCGCTGCTGATCGCCGAGAAGATGGTCAACGACGGCCGCCTGAAGGCCGCCGTGGACAGCCGCTACGCCGGCTGGGACGCGCCCGCCGGGCAGGACATCCTCAACGGCCGGCGTTCGCTGACCGAACTCGCCGACCAGGTGCTCGCCGCCAACACCGACGTGGCGCCCGTGTCCGGCCGCCAGGAAGTCTTCGAGAACCTGGTCAACCGCTTCTGCGGCTGACCGCCGATCACCGATTCACCCCCGCCCAACACACCCGAGCCGACACGCTGCCCATGACGAACACCCTCGCTCAAAAGCCATGCGCCTGTCGACCTGGGCGATGTTGATTTCCTTGCTTCCCCGAACCAGCAGTACGACACGGGCCTAGAGCCCTACGACAACGAGAGGAGACAAAGTGACACATCACCATCCCCGCCGAACCGCTGTATCCCTTGCCGCCGCCCAGGCCGCCCTGCTCTGCAGCGGCATGGCGATGGCGCAGACCGCGCCGGCCCCCGCCGCCGCCGCATCCGCACCCACCACCAACCTGGAAACCGTCGTCGTCAGCGGCCGCCGAGCGGCGCTCGAATCGGCACAGAAGATCAAACAGAATTCCGACGAGATCGTCGATTCGATCGTGGCCGACGACATCGGCAAGCTGCCCGACCGTTCCGTCACCGAAGTGCTGCAGCGCATCGTCGGCGTGACGATCGAGCGCACCATGGCTCGCAACGACCCCGAGCACTACTCGGTGGAAGGTTCCGGCGTCAACATCCGCGGCCTGTCCTACGTGCGTTCCGAAATGAACGGCCGGGACACCTTCTCCGCCAACGGCGGCCGCGCACTGAATTTCGAAGACGTGCCGCCCGAGCTGATGGCCGGCATCGACGTCTACAAAAACCCGTCGGCCGAACAGATCGAGGGCGCTGTCGGCGGCCTCGTCAACCTGCGCACGGCGCTGCCATTCGACTACCAGGGCTTCAAGGGCTCGGTCACGGTGCAGGAGGCCTACACCAGCCTCAACCGCAAGAAGAAGCCGTCCGCCAGCGGCCTGCTGGCCAACAGCTGGGACACCGACTTCGGCCGTTTCGGTGCATTGCTGAACGTCGCCAGCTCCAAGAGCGCGACACGCTCCGACTTCTTCCAAATCGAACCTTATTACCCCCGCACCGATGCCGTGGCCGGCCAGCCGCCCGGCACCTATCTGTGGGTGCCCAAGGGCGCGCAATGGCGCACGCTGGAGTTCGAACGCAAGCGCGACGGCCTGTACGGCGCCTTGCAGTGGAAGAAGGGCGACATCGACAGCTCGTTCACGTACTTCCAGTCCAAGTACCGCATGCAGTGGGACGAGCAGGCCATCTTTGCAGGCACCGACCCCTACCTGATCGTCGTCAACAACGGCAAGTTCAATGACCAGGGCGCCCTGGTCTCGGGCACGCTGACCAACAGGGACGGGTCGCTGCTGAACTTCAACGACGACACCCGCACGGCCACCCGCAACTCCAAGACGGAAGACTTCGGCTGGCGCGTGAACTGGAAGGCGAATGACCGCTGGAGCTTCACGTCCGACCTGCAGTACGTGAAGGCTTCCACCCGCAGCCTGGACTCCACCGTCGCGACCGGCGTCGGCATGCAGAAGGAAGTCCTGGACCTGAGCGGCAGCACGCCCAGCCTGAGCTTCGACGCGGCCGACCGTGCCTACCTCGCGGACCCGAAGAACTACTACTGGAGCTTCACGATGGAGCACCTGGACCGCGGCATCGGGACGCAGAAGAGCTGGAAGGGCGATGCCAAGTACCGCTTCGAACACCCGGTGCTACAGGACCTGCGCTTCGGCCTTCGCTTAACGGACCGCGTGGCCAAGAGCTCGACGAACCCGTCCGGCTACCACTGGCAGGCCATCTCCGCGCCCTGGACGACCGGTGGCCCGGCGTACCTGAGCGACTACCCCGGCGGCACCACCACCAACACCTTCAACAACTTCTTCGGCGGCAAAGTACCAAATCCGCCGTCGGTCGTCTTCCCGTCGGTTGCCCAGGCCGCCGGCTTCCCGGCTTCCTACTCCGTGCTGCACAAGTACGGCGCCGACAATTGCGTGGCCAAGCAGACTGCGGCCGGCCTCAGCACCGACGCCTGCAGCCAGTGGCCGTTCGCCTTCACACCGGAAGGACTGGGCAGTGACCTCAACCAGGACATCAAGAACGGCAGCGGCAACCAGCAGGGCGAGAAGACCCAGGCTGCCTACGGCCAGCTGCGCTTCGGTTTCGAGGAATGGAATGTGCCGGTCGACGGCAACGTGGGCGTACGGGTCGTGCGGACGCAGAACAGCGCCCTCGGCTACACCTCCTTTGCCGGTACCGAGCAGGCCAAGCTCGGCCTTGGCGGCGTGCCGGTGTCCAACATCCCGGCATACCAGAAGTTTGAGACCTTCAAGAACAGCTACACGGACGTTCTGCCCAGCCTGAACCTGAAGTTGCAGGCCGCGCAGGATCTGCAGTTCCGTTTCGCCCTCGCCAAGGCCATTTCGCGCCCCGACTTCGACAGGCTGCAGGCGAGCACCACGCTGGGCCAGACGATCAACACCACCGGCACCACGGTCACCAGCGTCACGCAGACCGGCTCGGCCAAGGGCAATCCGATGTTGCTGCCGACCCGCTCGACGCAGGCCGACCTGACGGGCGAGTGGTACTTCAGCCGCGTGGGCTCGCTGACGGCGGCGGTCTTCCACAAGGACCTGAAGGACATCGTCATCAACAAGACGTCGACCTTCCGCCTGCCCGATGTCAGCGGCAACCTGCAGGACTTCCAGGTCACGAGCCCGGTCAACGGCGCCAACGGCAAGATCAACGGCATCGAGCTGGCCTTCCAGACCTACTTCGACAAGCTGCCGGGCTGGCTCTCGGGCTTTGGCGTGCAGGGCAACGTGACCTACGTCGACAGCAAGAGCAAGTTGAACACCCCGGTCAGCTCGATGTATTGCAGCGGTGGCAACTCGGCGGACAACTTCGTCCTGAACCTGAACGGCTGCGACACCGACGGCCGCCAGTTCGGCAACCTGCCGTTGCAAGGCCTGTCGCGCAAGGCTTTCAACCTCCAGCTGATGTATGACCAAGGCCCGCTGTCCGCACGCCTGGCCTACAGCTGGCGCTCGCGCTACCTGCAGGCCGTCAACGTGAACGGCACGCAGGGCACGGACGGCCTGGTGACCGACCCGAGCAGCCCCAACCTCGGCCAGAGGAACGTGGCCTGGGGCCTGCCGGTCTGGGCTGAAAGCTATGGCCAGCTGGACGGCAGCGTGTCGTACAAGCTGCTCGACGACAAGCTGTCACTTGGCCTGGAGGCGCAGAACCTCAACTCCGCCCGCCAGCGCCAGCTGATGCAGCAGCATGTCGGCTACATGACCCGTGGTCTGTTCTACACCGGCCCTCGCTACGTGGTCACGGCGCGCTACACGTTCTGACCTTGGTTTACGCCCGGCGGTCCGCAGGATCGCCGGGCGCCTGGAATCCCGATGAAAAGAAACGCACTTCTCTCGGCGGTGCTGGCCGGCTTGCTCTCCCTGCAAGCCGCCGGTGCCGCCGAGGCGCCCCGCCTCGTCACGCGCGACGGCCGCCACGCACTGCTGGTGGACGGCAAGCCCTTCCTGATGCTGGGCGCGCAGGCGCACAACTCCAGCAACTACCCCGGCGCGCTCAAGCCCGTCTGGGACGCGGCCAAGGACGTCAAGGCCAACACCGTGCTGATGCCGGTGGCCTGGGAGCAGGTCGAGCCCGAGGAAGGAAAATTCGACTTCAGCTTCGTCGACACCCTCGTCAAGGAGGCGCGCCGACAGAAGCAGCGCCTGGTGATCCTGTGGTTCGCCACCTGGAAGAACACCAGCGCCCAGTACACGCCCGCCTGGGTCAAGCTCGACCCCAAGCGCTTCCCCTTCAACGTCGACCGCGAAGGCAAGTCCAACTACAGCCTCAGCCCCTTCGGCACCGAGACGCTCAAGGCCGACAAGCGCGCCTTCGTCGCGCTGATGGCGCATCTCAAGAAGATCGACTCGGCCGAGCGCACCGTGCTGATGGTGCAGGTCGAGAATGAAGTCGGCACCTATGGCCTGGTGCGCGACTTCGGCAAGGCGGCCGAGGCGGCCTTTGCGCAGCCGGTGCCCGCCGCCGTGCTGGCACGCAAGAAAGCCGTCGTGCCGGGTGCTGCAAGCGGCAACTGGCGCGCCGTCTACGGCGACTACGCCGACGAATATTTCCACGCCTGGGCCATCGCCCGCTACATCGGCGACATCGCCGCGGCCGGCAAAGCCGTCTACGACCTGCCGATGTACGTCAACAACGCGCTGCGCAACCCGCTGGACCAGCCGCCCAAGCCCTGGAACAAGGACTTCGCCAGTGGCGGCCCGACCTGGGACGTCATCGACATCTACAAGGCCGCGGCACCCGCGCTCGACATCGTCGCGCCCGACATCTATCGGCCCGAGTCCGAGCAGGTGAACGCCAACCTGCGCCTGTTCCAGCGCGTCGACAACGCGTTGTGGGTGCCCGAGATCGGCAACGCGGCCGCTTACGGACGCTACCTCTACCCCGTCCTCGGGCACGGCGCCCTCGGCGTGGCGCCGTTCGGCATCGACTACTTCAACTACAGCAACTTCCCGCTCGGCTCCACATCGACCGACCGCGAGATGGTCGAGCCCTTCGCTCGCGTCTTCAAGATGTTCGCCCCGATCCAGCGGCAATGGGCGCAATGGGCCTTTGATGGCCGCACGCGTGGCGCCGCCGAGAGCGATGACCGCAAGCCGCAGCTGCTGGAGTTCCCCGGCTGGGTCGCGAAGCTGAGCTATCGCGAATGGCAGTTCGGCGAGACCAGCTGGAAGATGACCGACAAGTTCCCCGCCGGCACCGAGCAACCCGGCGGCGGCGTCGCCATCGCGCAGATCGGCGACGACGAATTCCTCGTCATTGGCCAACGCACCCGCGTGCGGATGGAGGCGGCGCCGGGCCAGAACGGTTTCATGCTGCGCACCGAGCAGGGCCACTTCGACGACCAGGGTCGCTGGGTCATGGAGCGTGTGTGGAACGGCGACCAGGTCGACTACGGCCTGAACCTGCCCGCCGAGCCCGTCATGCTCAAGGTCAAGATGGGCCGCCCGCGCTGAGCCTATGAAGCAGAGCCTCCGATCACTGCGGGCCGCTGCAACGCTGCTCGCCTGCTGCCTCGCCCTGCCGCTGCAGGCGGGCGAGCTGGTGCTGCGCTACGACCGCCCCGCAGCCGACACGGCCCAGGGCTGGGAGCAGCAGGCCCTGCCGATCGGCAACGGCCGCATCGGCGCCATGCTGTTCGGCCAGGTCGCGCGCGACCGGCTGCAGTTCAACGACATCACGCTGTGGACGGGCGATGCCCAGGCGCTGGGCGCCTATCAGGCGTTCGGCGACGTGGTGCTCGAACTCGACGGCGCTGACGCGCCCGTGTCTGACTACCGCCGCCAGCTCGACCTGCAGCACGCCCGGCACCGCCTGAGCTACCGCCAGGCCGGCGCCGGCTTCACGCGCGAAACCCTGGCCAGCCAGCCGGCCCAGGTCATCGCCTGGCGCCTCAGCGCCGACCAGCCGGGCCGCTACAACGGCCGCGTCACGCTGGCCGACCGGCACGGCGCGGCGCTCACCGCGGTGGGCACCGCCCTCACCGCCACCGGCCGCCTGCCCAACGGCCTGGCCTACGCGAGCCAGCTGCGCGTCGTGCCGGAAGGCGGCTCGGTGACGGTGGACGGCAACGCCCTGGTGTTCCGCGGCTGCGATGCGCTGACCTTCATCCTCGGCGCCGGCACCAGCCATGCCGACGGCCGGGTTGACGGCCCGGCACCGCTGCCACGCGTGCAGGCCCAGGTCGCCGCGGCCGCCGCCAGATCCTGGCCGGCGCTGCAGGCGGAGCATGAGGCCGACGTCAAAGGCCTGCTCGGCCGCGTGCAGTTGGACCTCGGTACCAGTCCGCCTGAGCGCCGGGCGCTGACGACCGACGCCCGCCTGGCCGCCTACACCCGCGAGGGCGGCGACCCCGAGCTGGAGGCGCTGTACTTCCAGTTCGGCCGCTACCTGCTGGTCTCCAGCTCGCGCGGCTCTCTGCCCGCCAACCTGCAGGGCCTGTGGAATGACAGCCTCACGCCGCCGTGGAATGCGGACTATCACAGCAACATCAACCTGCAGATGAACTACTGGCCGGCAGAGCCGACCAACCTGGCAGAGACGGCGCAGCCCCTGCACCGTTTCGTGCAGAACCTGATTCCCGCATGGCGCCGGCCCGTCGCCGAACGCGCCGCGCTTGCGCTGAAGGACGCCAAGGCCCTGCCGCCCGAGACGCCGCCCTGGGACAACTCGGTGCAGCCCCCCATCGAGACCTTCGTGACGGCTGCGGGCAAGCCCATGCGCGGCTGGGCGCTGCGCACCGCGACCAACCCTTTCGGCGCCCAGACCTACCTCTGGAACATGACCGGCAACGCCTGGTATGCCCGCCACTTCTGGGAGCACTACGCCTTCACACAGGACAAGGCCTTCCTGCGTGACGTGGCCTGGCCGGTGCTGAAGGAAGTCGGCGAGTTCTGGGAAGACCGGCTGAAGGCAACGGCTGACGGCAAGCTGGTGGCACCCAACGGCTGGTCGCCCGAGCACGGCCCCATCCAGGACGGCGTCGCCTACGACCAGCAGATCCTGTGGGACCACTTCGACAACATGGTGCAGGCCGCCGACGCGCTCAGCGACCGTGCCGCGCGCGACCATGCCGCCTCGCTGCGCGACCGCCTCGCCGGCCCGCGTGTGGGCAGCTGGGGCCAGTTGCTGGAATGGCAGGCCGAGCTCAAGGACGCCGTGCTGGACACGCCCAAGGACACGCACCGCCACGTCTCGCACCTGTTCGCGCTCTTCCCCGGCCGGCAGATTTCCCCGGCGCGCACTCCCGAGCTGGCTGCAGCGGCGCGCAAGACGCTGGAGGCCCGCGGCGACGTCAGCACCGGCTGGTCCATGGCCTGGAAGATGGCCTATTGGGCGCGGTTGCGCGACGGCGACCATGCGCACACGCTGCTGCGCGGCCTGCTGGCCACGCCGGGTGCCCGGGCCGCCCGCGCCGGTGGTGAGGTGAACCAGGGCGGCACCTACCCCAACCTCTTCGACACCCACCCGCCCTTCCAGATCGACGGCAATTTCGGCGCGACCGCCGCGATCGCCGAGATGCTGGTGCAATCGCAGGACGGCGTCATCGACCTGCTGCCCGCGTTGCCTGCGACCTGGCCGCAAGGCTCGGTCAAGGGCCTGCGCGCCCGCGGCGGCTTCGAGGTCGACATCGCCTGGGCAAACGGTCGCATCAAGAGCGCCACCGTACGCTCGGTGGCCGGCGCGGGCGGCGGCCGCGTTCGCATCGGCGAGCGCGTCGTCGCACTGAAGCTCAAGCCCGGCCAGTCGCGCACGCTGTCGTCCCAAGACTTGCTCTGATGATGAATCGCTTCCTGCTCGCTTTCGCTGCCCTGCTCCCAATGACAGCGCAGTCATTGGATCTGGACGTCGGCCGCCCCGCCAAGGGTTGGCAGATCGCCGTCACCGATTTCGAGGGCGAGGCCAAGCTCGTCGGCGACCGCGTCACCGTGCCAAAGCCCGCCAACCCACGCGTGCCGGACAGCCACGTCGCGGCCCGCCGTAGCGCTGACGGTGCGCTGACGCTGCAGTTCAGCAACTCCTGGATCGCCCAGGCCCGCTGGCAGGACGGCCCGCCGCTGGACCTGCGGCCCTACCTGGCCGAAGGCACCGTCGAATTCGACTTGAATGTCCTCGACCTTGCCCACGGCGGCATGAAGTTCAAGCTGGGTTGCGGTGAGGGCTGCGAACGCAAGGTTCCCTTCCTGTTCGCCGGCCGCGAGCTGGTCGGCAAAGGCCGCCACCACCTGTCCTTTGCGTTGAAGTGCTTCTGGCGCGAGGGCGACGATTTCAGCGCCGTCAGCGTGCCCTTCGCGCTGGAAGGCACGGGCAGCGGCGAGCTGCAGATTGCCCACCTGCGCATCAACAAAAATGGCAAGGCGACAACCGCCTGCCCCGACTACCGCACCCAGTCCGTCACGCCCGAACGGCTGCAGGAATCCTGGGCCGCGGACTGGTGGCTGCCGCGCCATGAACAGAAGCTCGCCGAGATCAAGGCTCATCGCGAAGCGGGCCGGCGCGTGGACCTCGTCTTCCTTGGCGACTCCATCACACAGGGTTGGGAGAACGAAGGCAAGGCTGCGTGGGCAACGCATTTTGCGAAGCACAACGCCGTCGCCCTAGGCTTTGGCGGCGACCGCACCGAAAACCTGCTGTGGCGACTGCAGCATGGCGAGCTGGACGGCATGGCGCCCAAGGCCATCGTCATGATGATCGGCACCAACAACACCGGCGACCGGCTGGAAGACCCGGCCTTCACGGTGGCTGGTATCCAGAAGAACCTCGACGAGATCCGCAAGCGCCAGCCCCAGGCCAAGGTGCTGCTGCTGGCCCTGTTCCCACGCGGCGAGAAGCCCGACGACCTGACCCGCAGGCACAACGACAGGATCAATGCGCTGCTGCCCGCGTTGGCCGATGGCCGCCGGATCGTCTTCCTGGACATCGGCCGCGCGCTCGCGAATCCGGACGGCACACTCTCCAAAGACATCCTGCCCGACTGGCTGCACCTCAGCCCGCAAGGCTATGAAATATGGGCTCGCAGCCTGACAGCGACCCTGACCCCGTGGCTGACGCCCTGACGGCCGAGCACTCTCCCTCTCCTGGATCGCTATGACTGCCTCTAGCTCCTCCGATTTCATCCGCGGCATCGTCGCAACCGCCCCATTGCCGCAGGATGGCTCCTTGACAGACAACCTCACCTTGACCTACTCCAGCCCCTTCCCTGCCGACTTCCTCTTCGGCGTTGCCGCCGCCGCGCCGCAGATCGAGGGCGCGGCCTTCGAGGACGGCAAGGGCGAATCCATCTGGGACCGCTTCTGCCGCCAGCCCGGCAAGGTGCATGACGGCGACACCCTGGACGTCGCCTGCGACCACTACCACCGCTTCGACGCGGACTTCGCGCTGATGGCGTCACTGGGGCTCAAGCACTACCGCCTGTCGCTGGCCTGGCCGCGCATCTACCCGAACGGCGACGGTGAGCTGAACCAGGCCGGCCTGGACTTCTATCACCGCCTCTTCGCCAGCATGAAGAAACACGGCATCGAGCCCTGGGTGACGCTCTTCCACTGGGACCTGCCGCAGGCGCTGGAAGACCGCGGCGGCTGGACGTCGCGCGTGACAGTGGACGCCTTCGGTCGCTATGCCGACACGGTTGTCAAGGCCTTCGGCGGCGTCGTCAAGCACTGGATCACGATGAACGAGATCCGCTGCTTCACCGAACTGGCCTATCGCTGGGGCACCAAGGCGCCGGGCCGCACCGAGAGTGCCGCTGTCGTCAACCAGACCTTCCACCACGCGCTGCTGTGCCACGGCCACGGCGTGCGCGCGGTGCGCGAGTTCGGCGGCGCGGGTGCGGTCGTCGGCCTGACGGACAACCTGGACGTCTGCATTCCCGTCACCGAGACGCCGGCCGACATCGCCGCGGCCAAGGCTTGGTTCCTGGAGAAGAACGCCCATGTGCTGGGCGCCATGCATGCCGGCCATTACCCGGCCGACTACCTCGACCGCGTCGGCGCCGACGCCCCCCAGGTCCAGCCCGGCGACTTCGACCTCATCAGCCTGCCGACCGACCACCTGGGCCTGAACATCTACACCGGCACCTATGTGCGCGCCGGCAAGGACGGCGCCGCTTTCGAGGCCCTGCCCAACCCGGTCAACTACCCGCGCGCCGACAGCCCCTGGCTGCGACTGGTGCCGCAGTCCATCTACTGGGCGACGCGCCTGGCCGCCGAGTGCTACGGCCACACCTCGCTCTACATCACCGAGAACGGCTGCGGCTACAACGACGAGCCGGTCGTGAACGGCGAGGTGCTGGACCTGCACCGCCGCGACTTCCTGCGCAGCCACCTGCGCGAAGCCCACCGCGCCATCGGCGACGGCGTGCCGCTGAAGGGCTACTTCCTGTGGAGCTTCATCGACAACTACGAGTGGGAGGACGGCTACCAGCGGCGCTTTGGCATCGTGCATTGCGACTACGAGACGCAGGTGCGCACCCCGAAGCTGTCGGCGCTCTATTACGCCGATGTGATCCGCGAACGTCGCATCCTCTGAAATGAAGCGGGTCCTATATTCCCTCGCACCGCGGCGGGCCTTCGCCCCACGTGCGGCCTACCGAGGACCATCCAGATGACTTCCTTTCGCCCCCTGCGCCGCCGCCAACTCTTCGCCGCCGCCGCGTTGCCCGCGCTGGCCACAGCTTCGCTGGCCGCCACGCCACAGCGCCGCAGCGCACCAGGCGTACTGACTTACGAAAGCCCCTTCCCCGCCGACTTCGTCTTCGGCGTCGCCGCTGCCTCCGCCCAGCTCGAGGGTGCGGCCTTCGAGGACGGCAAGGGCGAGTCGGTATGGGACCGCTTCAGCCGCATCCCCGGCAAGGTCCACAACGGCGACACGCCCGACGTCGCCTGCGACCACTACCACCGCTTCGACGAGGACTTCGCGCTGATGGCCTCGCTGGGGTTCAAGACCTACCGCCTGTCCATCGCCTGGCCACGCATCTACCCGAACGGCGATGGCGCGCTCAACCAGAAGGGGCTGGACTTCTATCACCGCCTCTTTGCCAGCATGAAGAAGCACGGCATCGAGCCGTGGGTGACGCTCTTCCACTGGGACCTGCCGCAAGCGCTGGAAGACCGCGGCGGCTGGACCTCCCGCGTCACCGTCGACGCCTTTGCCAAATATGCCGACACCGTCGTCAAGGCCTTCGCCGGGGAGGTGAAGCACTGGATCACGTTGAACGAGATCGTCTGCTTCACCTTGTTTGGCTACGGCACCGGCGGCAAGGCTCCGGGCCGCAAGGAAAGCGCCAAGGTCGTGAACCAGACCTACCACCACGCGCTGCTCTGCCACGGTCATGGCGTGCGTGCCGTGCGCAAGTTCGGCGGCGCGGGCGCCGTCGTCGGCCTGACCGACAACTGCGGCGTGTCCGTGCCCGTGACGGAAACGCCGGCCGACATCGCCGCCGCCAAGGCCTGGTTCGTCGACCGGAACGCCCAGGTGCTGGGCGCCATCCATGCCGGCAAATACACCGCGAACTTCCTGGCGCACGTCGGTGCGGATGCGCCCGACGTGCGGCCCGGCGACTTCGACCTCATCAGCCTGCCGACCGACTTCCTGGGCCTGAACATCTACAGCGGCACCTATGTGCGCGCCGGCAAGAACGGCGCCGCCTACGAGGCCCTGCCCCACCCCGTCAACTACCCGCGCGCCGACAGCACCTGGCTGCGCCTGGTGCCGCAGTCCATCTACTGGGGCACGCGCTTCAGCCATGAGGTCTACGGCCACCAGGCGCTCTACATCACCGAGAACGGTTGCGGCTACGACGAGGAGCCGGTCGTCAACGGCGAGGTGCTGGACCTGCACCGCCGCGACTACCTGCGCAGCCACCTGCGCGAGGCCCACCGCGTCATCGCCGCCGGCGTGCCGCTGAAGGGCTACTTCCTGTGGTCCTTCATCGACAACTACGAGTGGGAAGACGGCTACCAGCGCCGTTTCGGCATCGTGCATTGCGACTTCAAGACGCAGGTCCGCACGCCCAAGCTGTCGGCGCGCTATTACGCCGAAGTCATCAAGACGAGAAGAATCCTGTGAGATGGAGCCCCTCGTCCAAGGCGTACCTTGGCCGGTCTTGCAGACCGCGCTGCGCCTTGCGCCGCAGCCCTTCGGCAGGCACATCCCGCCCACCGGGCGCGATGTGTCCGGCCTCAGCCCCCGCGGGGACGGCGATGCTCGCGGCGTTGAGCCGCGAGCACATCGCCAAACGCGGGCCGGCTTGGGAGCGGCCCGGCGCTCGGTCCGCAAATTCTGGACACTGAAATGAATCCGCAAACCCTGACTCTGAACGTGGCGCAAGCCGTACCGCCTGCCGACCGCCTGCCCATGCGGCAGAAGATCGGCTTCGGCCTGGGCTCCATCCTCGACATGTGGGGCCACTGGCTCTACCCGTCGCTGGCCTACCAAGTCTTCAACATCTTCCTCGGCGTGGCCCCTGGCCTGATCTCGACGGTGCAGATGATCAAGATCTTCATCGACGCCGGCTCGGACGCGGTATTCGGCTGGATCTCCGACAACACGCGCACCCGCTACGGTAGGCGGCGGCCCTTCATCCTCGTCGGCGGCATCCTGGCCGGCATCGGCCTGCCGCTGATGTTCGCCGTCGGCAAGGGCTGGACCGACACGCAGTACTTCATCTTCATGCTGGTCAGCATGGTGATCTACGTGCCGGTGATGAGCTGCTTCAACATGCCCTGGAGCAGCCTGGGCGCGGAGATGACGCCGGACTATCACGAGCGCACCACCGTCATGGCGATCCGCAACGCCATCCAGAAGGGTCCGGAGCTGGCGATGTTCTTCGCCGCCCAGTTCACGACGCTGGCGATCTTCAATGACGCGAGCACCGGCAAGCCCGACCTCCTGCGCGGCGCCCAGACCTACTGCGCCATCCTTGGCGCCATCATGGTGGCCGTGTCCATCGCCATCTTCCTGCTGGTGCGCGAGCGCTACTACGAGAAGCTGGTGGCGCGCACGCAGACCCACATCCCCTTCGCCGACACGCTGTGGCGCACGCTGCGCTGCAAGCCCTTCCGCCACGTGCTGGGCATGATGCTGGCCTATGGCATGGGCACGGCCATGGTCGGCACCCTGGGCTACTACGCCACCATCTACTACGTCTGCCAGGGCGACATCGTGCAGGGCGCCAAATGGAACACGGCCATGGGCCTGGCGGGCATGGCCTTCGGCTTTGCGGGCATCCCCTTCTTCGCGTGGATCGCGCGCCGCCACGGCAAGCGTGCCGGCCTGGCGACGGTGCTGCTGCTGGCCATGTGCGCCTTCATCGGCGACTGGTGGCTGTACAACCCCGCGCTGCCTTACCTGCAGCTGCTGGCCTGCGGCTTCGTCGCCTTCACGGGCGCGGGCTTCTGGACGCTCTACAACGCCACGCTCGGCGACGTGGTCGACTATGACGAGCTACAGACCGGCCAACGCCGCGAAGGTTCGTTCTCGGCCTGCCAGTCGTGGATCTCCAAGGTCGGCATGGCCATCGGCTGGGGCGCGTCGGGCTGGATCCTGCAGTTCACGGGCTTTGACGCCAAGCTGGAGGGCGCACAAGACCCGAATGCCATCTTCATGATCCGCATCCTGCTGTCCAGCATCCCGGTCATCGGCCTGGTGCTGGCCCTGGTGTCGCTGCTGCGCTTCGAGCTGACCGAGCAGCGCATGGCCGAGATCCGCGTGCAGCTGGAAGCCACGCGGGGCCGCGTATGACGCCGGCACGCACCGATTCACTGAAAACATCAAGCCCGAAAACATCCATCGCTGAAGTCATGCGCAATTACAAATCTCCCTTGAACGGTTTCAACGCACTCTGGTTCGCCTCCTGTCTGGCATTGAGCACCTTCGCTCACGCGGCGGAGCCCGCGAATCGGGCCCAGGATTTCGAATGGAAATCCAGCGAGCCGCTGGTCAGGCCGCCGGCCGACGCAAAGCACATCTTTGGCGTCAAGGACCCCTCCATCGTCTATCACGACGGCCGCTACCACGTCTTCATGACCACGGCGGGGACGAATGGCTGGGGCATGGCCTACGCGAGCTTTGCCCGCTGGGAGGACGCACCCAATGCGCCTCTGTTCATGCTCGACAAGTCCCCCATCGGGCCTGGCTACCGCGCCGCACCCCAGGTCTTCTACTTCGCGCCGCAGAAGCTCTGGTATCTGATCTACCAGGGCGGCGACCCGCTGTATTCCACGACCAAGGACATCAACGATCCCCGCTCATGGACGGCACCGCAGCCCTTCTACAAGACCATTCCGGAGAGCGTGAAGGACGACAAGGGCCAGGCGACCTGGCTGGACTTCTGGAATATCTGCGACGACAAGAAGTGCCACCTCTTCTTCACAGGCGACAACGGCAGCTTCTACCGCGGCGAAACGACGATCGAGCGCTTCCCTCAGGGCTTCTCCGAGCCTGTCGTCGTCATGAAGGAAAAGCGCGACGACATGTTCGAGGCGAGCAACACCTACAAGATCGCCGGCACCAACCAGTACCTGACGCTGATCGAGGCCATGCGGCCAGGCGGCCGGTATTTCCGGGCCTGGACCGCTGATCGCCTGGACGGCAAGTGGCAGCCCATTCCCGGCGCCGAGATGAACCGGTTCGCCGGCGCAGACAACGTCAAGTTCAACGGCCGGATCTGGTCCGAAGGCGTATCCCATGGAGAAATGATCCGCGACGGTGTCGACCAGACGCTGACCATCGACCCCTGCAAGCCGCTGCAGTTCCTCTTCCAGGGCCTGGACATGGAAAAGGGCAAGAAGTACGAATACATCGAACTGCCCTATCGGCTGGGGCTGATCACCGCCACGGCCCCGAATGCCATCAGCGCGATGTGCAAGAAATGAACGACCGCGTTGCCGCGCCCACCGCAAGCGCCTGATTCGAACAACATTCCTGGAGACATCGATGTGGACTCGCCGTGCGTTTCCCGCCATCCTGGCCGGCACTGCGGCCGGCTCAAGCACGCTTGCCCGCGCGTCGACGACGGATGCCACGCCCGGATCTCGTAGTTTCGCCTTTGGCATCGAAGGTCAGCGCAAGGCCGACCTGGGCAATGGGACCTATCTGAATCCCATCGTGCCAGGCGACCACGCCGACCCGACCATCCTGAAGGACGGTGCCGATTACTACATGACGTTCTCGTCCTTCCAGTCCTATCCGGGCGCCGTCATCTGGCACTCCCAGGACCTGGTGAACTGGACGCCCGTCACCGCGGCCCTGCATCAGCCCATCGGCACCGTCTGGGCGATGGACCTGATCAAACATCAGGGCCGCTACTTCATCTACATCCCGGTGCTGCAGGACGCCGGCACCGGCGTCTATGTCATCCACGCCGACGACATCCGCGGACCGTGGAGCGCACCCATCGATCTGAAAATCCCCGGCTGCATCGACCCCGGCCATGTCGTGGGTGAGGACGGACGGCGCTACCTCTTCGTCAACGGCGGCCGCCGCGTGCGGCTCAAGGACGATGGCCTCGCCACCGACGGCGCGTTGGAGAACAACGCCTGGACACCCTGGCAATACCCCAAGGACTGGGTCGTCGAGATGTTCGCGCCCGAGGGGCCCAAGCTGCTCAGGCGTGGCGAGTGGTTCTATCTGATCTCCGCCGTCGGCGGCACGGCGGGGCCGCCCACCAGCCATATGGTCACCGTGGCGCGCTCACGCTCGGTCCACGGGCCCTGGGAGGACTGCCCGCAAAACCCTATCGTGCGCACGAAGAGCGCCGGCGAGCCCTGGTGGTCGCGCGGCCACGCCAGCCTCGTCGAAGGGCCGGCGGGGGACTGGTGGATGGTCTATCACGGCTACGAGAACGGCATGCGCACGCTGGGCCGCCAGGCGCTGCTGGAGCCCGTCGAGTGGACCCAGGACGGCTGGCCGCGCGCCAAGGGCGGCACGCTGGACAAGCCCCTGCCCAAGCCGCGCGGTGGCAAACGCGGCCCCGCGGGCTTCGCGCTGTCCGACGATTTCTCCAGCGGCAAGCTGGGCCTGCAATGGGCCTTCCATGCGCCGGGGCCCGATGAAGGCAAGCGCCTGCGCTTTGATGAGAAGGCCCTGACCATCCGCGGCAAAGGCAAGGCTCTGCCCGACTCCTCGCCGTTGACCTGCGCCTGCGGCGACCGCAGCTACGAGGTCAGTGTTGAGCTGGAGATCATCGGCGACGGCCATGGTGGCCTGGCGCTGTTCTACGAGGAGCGCGGCCATGTCGGCCTCGGCTTCAGCACCACGCAGATGCTGACCTATGGCTATGGCCAGGAGCACTCGTGGATGCGAGAGAACATGGCCACCCGCCGCGTGCACATCCGCCTCGTCAACCGCGAGAACGTCATCACTTGGCACACCTCGCACGACGCTGGCAAGAGCTGGAAACAGCATTCCTGGCAGATGGAGGTCTCCGGCCTGCATCACAACGTGTTCGGCGGCTTCGTCAGCCTGCGGCCTGCGCTGTTCAGCGCCGGCGCCGGTGAGGTGCGCGCCCGCAACTTCGTCTACAGAGGACTCCCGACATGACTTCACTCCGCTCCCTGCGCCGCCGCCAGTTGCTGGCCGCCACCGCCCTGCCCCTGGTTGCCCCCATGACGCTTGCCGCCCCGCAACAGCGCCGCATCGTGCTCGACGTGGCCCAGGCCAAGGAGCCGCTGGACCGCTTCTTCGACCACTGCGTCGGCGCCGACTACCCTGGCACGACTTACCGCCCCGATGCGCTCGCGCAGCTGAAGACCGCGGTCGATGAGCTGGGGTTCCGCTACCTGCGCTTCCACGCCATCTTCCACGACGTGTTCAAGACGGTGACGCGCGACGCCGCGGGCAAGCTGGTGTTCGATTTCACCGGCATCGACAAGCTCTACGACGCGATGCTGGCCCGGCGCATCAAGCCTTTCGTCGAGCTGGGCTTCACGCCGCTGGCGCTGAAGACCTCGGACAACAAGATCTTCTACTGGCAGGGCAACACCTCCCACCCCGAGCCCGCCGGTTGGGTGGCGCTCATCGACGCCTTCATCCGCCACCTGCTGGAGCGCTACGGCGCGGCTGAGGTGCACGACTGGTACTTCGAGGTCTGGAACGAACCCAACCTCGACGGTTTCTGGGAGAAGGCTGACCAGAAGGCCTACTTCGACCTCTACACCCGCACCGCCAAGGCGATCAAGGCCGTCAGCCCGCTGCTGCGCGTGGGCGGCCCGTCCACGGCCGGCGCGGCCTGGGTGCCCGAGTTCCTGGCCCACGCCAAGGTCACCAACACGCCGGTGGACTTCATCACGACGCACACCTATGGCGTCGATGAAGGCTTCCTCGACGAGTTCGGCAAGGAAGACCGGAAACTGTCAAAGTCGCCCGACGCCATCGTCGGTGACGTGCGGCGCGTGCGCAAGGAGATCGAAGCCTCGCACCTACCGGGCCTGCCGCTGTTCTTCACCGAGTGGAGCAGCAGCTACAACCCGCGCGACCTGGTGCACGACTCGTACATGAGCGCGCCCTATGTGCTGAGCAAGCTGAAAGCTTCGCAAGGACTCGCCCAGCACATGAGCTACTGGGTCTACAGCGACCTGTTCGAGGAACCCGGCCCGCCGGACGCGCCCTTCCACGGCGGCTTCGGCCTGATGACGCGTGAAGGCATCCGCAAGCCGGTGTGGTTCGCCTACCGCTACCTCGCCGCACTGCAGGGCAAGGAAGTGCCGACCAGTGACCCCTCCACCTGGGCCGCGACCGACGGCGACCAGCTGCAAGCCATCGTCTGGGACTGGCGCCAGCCCGACCAGACGGCCAGCAACCGCAGCTTCTTCGGCAAGCCGCAGCCGGCCCGGGACGCGGGCAGCGCGACCGTCGAACTGCGCCATCTGGCACCCGGCCGCTACCAGCTCACGCAGCGCCGTACCGGTTTCGAGGTCAACGACGCCCACACCGCCTATCTGAAAATGGGCTCGCCGAAGAACCTCGACGCCAAGCAGCTCGCCACGCTGCAGGGGCTGACGACCGACAAGCCGGAAGTGCAGCGCGAACTCCAGGTCGGCGCCAATGGCTCGGCCACGGTGACGCTGAAACTCCGCAGCCACGACGTCGTGCTGCTGAGCCTGAGCAAGATGGCGCCATGAAGCGGCGCGAGGCCGTACTGGGCCTTGCGGCCGGCCTGGCGGGCTGCGGCGGAGGTGGCGGCGCAGCGGTGAGCGCGGCACCGTCACCCGCACCCGCACCCGCACCCGCGCCGGCCCCCGCCCCGGGCGGCTCGCCCTATCCCGACTACAACATCGCGCCCGCGGCGGCCGACACCACCGGCATGGCCGACTCGGCCGTGCAGGCCGCGCAGAAGATGCGCACCGGCCTGAACATCGGCAACACGCTGGAAGCGATGGGCGGCAAGAGCGAGACCTATTGGGGCAACCCGAAGATCACGCGCGACTTCGTGCAGTTCATCAAGACCAGCGGCTTCAACGCCGTCCGGCTGCCGACATCCTGGGATCAGTACGCCGATGCGACGACCGCCAGGATCGACCCTGCTTGGCTGTCCCGCGTCAAGGAGGTCGTCCAGTACTGCATCGACGCCGACCTCCACGTCATCGTCAACATCCACTGGGACGGCGGCTGGCTGGAGGAGCACTGCACGCCCGACAGGCAGGTCGCCAACAACCACAAGCAGCGGGCCTTCTGGCAGCAGATCGCGACCCAACTGCGCGACTTCGACGGGCGGCTGCTGTTTGCCAGCGCCAACGAGCCCAACGTCAAGACGGCCGAACAGATGGCCGTGCTGATGAGCTACCACCAGACCTTCATCGACACCGTGCGCGCCACCGGCGGCCGCAATGCCCGGCGCAACCTGGTCGTGCAAGGGCCGTCGACCGATGTGGAGCTCACCAAACAGCTGATGACGGGCTGGCCGATGGACACGACCAGCGGCCGGCTGATGGCGGAGATCCACTACTACACACCGTGGAACTTCGCCGGCATGACCAAGGACGAGACCTGGGGCAACCAGTTCTTCTACTGGGGCCAGGGCAACCACTCCACCACCGATACCGCCCACAACCCCACCTGGGGCGAGGAGGACGCGGTGGACAGCCTGCTCGGCTCGATGAAGACGCGCTTCGTCGACAAGGGCATTCCCGTCATCGTCGGCGAGTTCGGCGCCCAGCACCGCACCACGCTGACCGGCGAGGCGCTGCGGCTGCACGAGGCCAGCCGCGCCTACTTTTGCAAGACCGTGGCGCAGAGGTCCCGCGCCTTCGGCCTGGTGCCGTTCTACTGGGACACGGGCTCGCTGCTGGATCGCAGCCGCAACGTCGTGCTGGACGCCAAGGTGCTGGACGCGTTGACGGGGTGACCCCATGACCCTGCCCGTCACGGGACGCCGGCGCCGCCATCCCGTGAGGGCGGCGCTTCAGCTCAAGGTGTAAACGGGCGTCACCCGTCGCGCGAGCCGCCACGCAGTTCGACTATCCTGTTAGCAAGCCCGGCAGCCTCGGGCGCCTCAGGGAGCCGACTTGGAATCAAGCAGCCTGCCCCGGGAGGGCGGTGTTCCCACTGAAACCGCGCCGGCGCACGCTCGGCCGGCCTTTCTGCTGGACCAGCCGGCCGGCCCGCGCGAGCGCCGTCACGCGCTGATCGTCGCGCTGCTGTCGGTGGCCGTGTTCGCAGCCCTGCTGCCATTTGCCAAGCTCAAGCTGGCGGCGGTGCCGGCCTTCATTCCCATCTACGAGTCGGCCCTGGTGCTGACCGACCTCATCACGGCGGTGCTGCTGTTCGGCCAGTACCGCATCCTGCGCTCCCAGGCCCTGCTGGTGCTGGGCTGCGGCTATCTGTTCACCGCCGCGATGGCGACGGCCCATGCGCTGAGCTTCCCGGGCCTGTTCAGCGCCAACGGCCTGCTCGGTGCGACGACGCAAACCACCGTCTGGCTCTACATGCTGTGGCATGGTTGCTTTCCGCTCTTCGTGCTCGGCTATGTCGCGCTGAAGAGCAGGCCGCAGTTCACCGTGCCGACGTTGACCTGGCCCGCACTCACGCTGCTGGCCGGCGCCGGCTGCATCGCGATGACCACGCTGGGCCATGACTGGTTGCCCGAGCTGCTGGTGGGCGGCCGCTACTCGCTGGCCTTCCAGGTCACCGTCGGCTGCGTCTGGGCCTTCAGCCTCGTCGCCCTGGCCGCACTGTGGCGCCAGCAGCCGCGGACCGTGCTGGACCTGTGGCTGATGGTGGTCAGCCTGGCCTGGCTGTCCGACATCGCACTGTCGGCCATGCTCAACGCGGCGCGCTTCGACCTCGGCTTCTATGCCGGCCGCATCTACGGCCTGCTGGCCAGCTCGGTCGTGCTGATGGAATTGCTGCTGGAAAACAGCGCGCTGTACGCGCGTCTGTTCAAGGCCTACGAGGCCGACCACGCCCAAGGCGAGGCGCTGGCTGCCGCACGCGACCAGGCCGAGGCCGCCAACGCCGCCAAGAGCCTCTTCCTGGCCAGCATGAGCCACGAGATCCGCACGCCGATGAACGCCATCATCGGCCTGACCAACCTCGTGCTGGAGACACGGCTGGACCCGCGCCAGCGCGACTACCTCGGCAAGGTGCAGACCTCGTCCAAGGCCCTGCTGACCCTGCTCAACGACATCCTCGACTACTCCAAGATCGAGGCCGGCAAGATCACGCTGGAGGCCGAGGAGTTCGGCCCCGAGGAGCTGATCGAGAACGTCGGCCATCTGTTCTCGGCGCGGCTGGAAGAGGCCGGGCTGGACCTGCTGTTCGAGTTCGACGAGCGCCTGCCGCACCGCCTGGTTGGCGACAGCCTGAGGCTGACCCAGGTGCTGAACAACCTCGTCGGCAATGCCATCAAGTTCACGCCACGCGGCGAGATCGTCGTGCGGGCGGACCTGGTGGGCGAGCACGAGGGCCGCATGCGGCTGCGCATCAGCGTGCGCGACACCGGCATCGGCATGACGCCCGAGCAGGTGGATCGCCTCTTCCAGGTCTTCGGCCAGACCGATGCCTCCATCGCGCGCCGCTACGGCGGCACCGGCCTGGGCCTGGCCATCTGCAAGCGCCTCGTCGAGCTGATGGACGGTAGCTTCGAGGTCAGCAGCCTGCCGGATCAGGGCAGCACCTTCTCCTTCACCTGCGACTTCGGCAAGGCCAGACCGGGCGCCGAGCGCATCGACCTGCACCGCATCCGCGGCATGCGCACCCTGGTCGTCGACGCCCAGCCCACCGAGCGCCTCATCCTGCAGCAGATGCTGCAGAGCTGGCGCTTCCAGGTCGGCGTGGCCTCCTTCGGTGACGAGGCGCTCTACCGCCTGCGCCAGGCCGACCCCCAGCACCCCTACGAATTGCTGCTGCTGGACTGGAAGACGGCCGGCGCCGACTTCGTCGACACGGCCCGCCGCATCGCGGCCGAGCGCGGCGCATCGCCACCGGCCGTCATCGCGCTGGGCAGCCTGCATGCGAGCGAGCGCGTCGCCGAAGAGCTGCAGGGCCGCGCCGGCACCCAGGTCCTCGTCAAGCCCGTCACACCATCGCGCCTGTTCGACGCCCTCATGCAACTGCAGCGCGGCGAGCCGCCGGCCGCAGAGGCGCCGACAGGCGGCAGCATGGCCGACCTGACCGAGACCATGCGCCCCCTGCACGGCGCTCGCGTGCTGCTCGTCGAGGACAACCCGGTCAACCAGCAGGTGGCCTGCGCCTTCCTGTCCATGGTCAAGCTCGACGTCGAGGTGGCCGAGAACGGCCTGGAGGCAGTGGAGCGCCTCCAGCACGAGTCCTTCGACGCCGTGCTGATGGACATGCAGATGCCCGAGATGGATGGCGCGACGGCGACGCGGCTGATTCGCGCCAAGCCACAGCACGCCCGCCTGCCCATCATCGCGATGACGGCCGGCGCCATGGAGCACGACGTGCAGGACTGCCTGGCCGCCGGCATGAACGCCCACGTCAGCAAACCCATCGATCCGCGCCAGCTGGTGCGCACGCTGCTGGCCTGGGTGGCGCCGCCGGCCCGCGCGCAGCAAGGTTAGGAGGGATCGGGCACGCGCTCGAAGTCCATCTCCCAGTTGACCTCCCAGGTCTGGCCTCCATCAGCCGAGAAGGCCTGCTGCCAGTGCGGCCGGCCCGTGGCGGTGTTCGTCCAGCGATAGCGCACGCGGATAGGCTGGCCACGCAGCTCGTCGTCGCACTGGAACTCGCCGACACCCTCGGCAAAGCCGCCCACCACCGGCGGGTCCAGGCGATGCGGATTGCGGCCGTCCACCCACCAGATGGCCCATTGGCTCGTGGCCGGGTCAAAGGTGCGCATGGACAGGGCGCGGTAGGGGCCGGTGGGCAGCTCCAGCACGTTGTCGTCGATGTTGCCGCTGCCATCAAGCAGGGTCCACATGCGGCAGCTTCCCTCGAAGCTCTCCCAGTCCTCGCAGCCGAGCAGGCGCTCCTTGAGGCGGCGGTGGCTGACCTTCCAATGGCCAATGAAGAAGTCGAAGTCATGCGGGGTCGAAGTCGTGATCATGATGCTCAGGTGTGAAGGGCGGAACGGGCCGTGGGCACCAGGCGCAGGGTCTGGGTGGGCTTGGCCAGCCAGGGCTGAAGCGATGCGGCGAAGTCCCGCGACAGGGCAGCCCTGGCGTCATCGAACAAGGCCAGGGAGACCAGCACGTGTTCGCCTTCGCGCACCGGCAGGCGCGGGAAGTTGTTGGGCGTGGCCTCGGTGACATACCAGGCCAGCTGTCGGGCACCAGCGGCGCGCAGCGCATCGCTGAGCGGGCCGCGGGCAAGGCCCAGCAGTTCAGGGCCGGCCGGCGCTTTCAGGTGGAAGACCGTCGCCAGCACAAGCCCGGGCGGCAGCGCCGTCGCGCCGCGTTCGGCGCGGGGCAGCGCCGGCTCAGGCAGCGCGGCGCCATGCCAGGCCGGGCGCAGCAGCAACACGTTGTCGGAATCGATCATGGTCGCGTTGGCCGTGTTGCGGTGCTGTGTCCAGACCGGCCCGCCATAGAAGGCAGGCAGGCTGTCGCCGCGCGCGGCCATGTCGGCGAAGCCGCGCAGCCAGACAAAGCGGTCAGGCCCGTCCAGGTCGCGGAACTGGCCCAGCACGCGGATGCCGACGGCCTCCTGCGCGGCGACGAACTCGCGGTCGAAGAGCTCGATCAGCGTGTCGCGTTTGCCCGGGTGCAGGGTGTACTGGCGCAGTTCGACGACCTGACAGTCCGGCGCGACGGGCGGTGTGGTTTCGAGAGGCAGAGGCATGGTTCAGAGTCCACGGAGTTCAAGGTCCGTGCAGTCTGCGCCGCCATACCTGTCAATGCATGACGTGTTTTACGACGTGCCGACATCGACGCCCGAAAACCGCGGGCCGCGCGTCATTCGGGCACCGGCAAGCTGAGACCGCGCTTGAGCACGCCCATCGCGACCTGGGTGGTGTAGCGACGCACGTTCGGGTTGTCGGCCAACAGCCGGGCCATCAGCGCTTCATAGGCGGTCGTGTCGGGGGCGGCGACGACAAGCACGAAGTCGTTCTCGCCGGTCACATAGAAGGCCTGCTGCACGGCGGCCTCGGCGTCCAGCCAGGCGCGCAACCGCGCCATCGGCTCGGGGCGTTCGCTGTCGACCTGCAGGGCGGCGATGAAGGTGGTCGGTCGGCCGATCTGGGCGGCATCGACGACGGCGATCTGGCGCTGGATGACGCCCTGCTCGCGCAGCCGCTTCAGCCGCCGCTGGATGGCCGAGGCCGACAGGCTGACATGCTCGGCCAGCTGCTCGGCGGTCAGCGCGGCGTCCTGCTGCACCAGGGTCAGCAACTGGCGGTCAAAGCGGTCCAGCTCGGTCATCGTCGGAAATTGCGGCCAAACGGCAAGGGAGCCGCGCATCTTGCCGGATTTCGCCGCGACACCCTTTCTAGGATGACAGGCGTCCCCACAGGAGTTTTTCCCGATGATCGATCACGTGTCCCTGGGCACCCGCCGCTACGCCGAGTCGGTGGCCTTCTACAGCCGCGTGCTGGCGCCGCTGGGCCTGGCGCTGCTGCGCGATACCGGCAGCGAAGCCGCCTTCGGCACGCCCGAGCGCTGGTGCTTCTTCCTCTACCCGGTGCCCGAAGACGAGCCGGTAACGGCGCGCGGTGCCCACATCGCTCTCGGCGCTCCGGACCGCATCGTCGTTGCAGCCATACATGAGGTGGCGCTGGCCTCGGCGGCTCGCGACATCTTCACGCCACGCCCCCGGCCCGACATCAGCGAGACCTACTTCGGCGCGATGTTCCATGACCTCGACGGCCACCGCATCGAGGTGCTGACGAACGCGACCTAAGGCTTGAGCTCGTCGTCGTGCTGGCCGAGGGTCGGCGCGGCGAACGGCTCCGGCCCGGGCGTCCTGCCGAAGACGATGGGCCGCGTGACGCCGCGATAGCTGCCGACGGTCGCGTGCTCGAGGTCGCCGACGATGCCCTCGGCCAGCACCTGCGGATGCTGGAACATGTCCTCGACCTGGCGGGCCGCTGCGCAAGGCACCTCGTCGCCGAACAAGGCCTCCCACTCCAGCGCCGTGCGCGTGGCCAGGGCCGCATGCAGCCTCGTCAGCAGCCCGGCGGCGTTGGCGGCGCGCTTCTTGACGGTGTCGAAGCGCTCGTCGGCCGCGAGATCGTCCAGGCCCGTGATGCGGCACAGCGCCGCCCAGAAATGCGCTGTGTTGGCCGAAATATAGATATGGCCCTCACGCGCCGGGTGGATGCCGGTGACGCCGCCCGAGCGCATGTCGCGGCCGATGTCCAGCGGCTCATCGCCGGCCCAGACCAGGCGGGCCGACTGCATGGTCAACGCGCTGCGCAGCAGCGACACACCGACGTACTGGCCGCGCCCGCTGCGCTCGCGCTCGAACAGCGCCGACGCGACACCTGAAGCGACCAGGGCCGCCGCGTAGTAGTCGACCACCGAGCCGTAGAGGATCTCCGGCGGCCCGCCGCGCTTGCCCTGCAGGGCGCACATGCCGGTCAGCGTCTGCAGCACCTGGTCGTAGCCGGCCTTGTCCTTCAGCGGCCCGGTCTCGCCGTAGCCGGTCACGGCGCAGTAGATGAGGCGCGGGTTCAGCAGCTCCAGCTGCTCGTGCGCAATGCCCAGGCGCCTGGGAACGCCGGGGCGGAAGTTGTGCACCAGCACGTCGGCCTCGCGCACCAGGCGCAGCAGGGCGGCGAGATCGGCGGGCTGCTTCAGGTCCAGCACGACACCGCGCTTGCTGCGGTTCACACCAATGAAAGCGCGGCTCTCGGCGGCCAGCGTGGACGGGTAGTTGCGCAGATTGTCGCCGGCCGGCGGCTCGACCTTGAGCACATCGGCGCCCTGGTCGGCCAGCAACGTGCAGCCATAGGGCCCGGCGATGTAGGCGCTGAGGTCGAGCACGCGTACGCCGCTCAGTGGCCCCGGTGGGCCGGGTCGGGTGGAGGGAGGGAAGGCAGCGGCGTTCACGGCGGGGGGCTCGTCAGGATGGCGGCCAGTCTGGGCCAGAAGCCCGATGCAACCAAGGGCGCTGGCGTTCGCTCAGGCATCACGGAATCTTGGTTGTCGTGGTCACCGGCGCGGTCGACAACCAGGTCAGGCGCCAGGCACCGTCCTCGCGGCCACCGGCGAGGAAATAGGGCTGGAAGTCCAGCGGCGTGCGGTAGCCCAGACTCATGCGCAGCGTCGGCACTTCGGCGCCGGCCACTTCGCTGACCCAGTGTTCGAGCGGCGCCTCGGGCAGCCTCACTGTCTCGGCGGTCTTGAAGCCGTCGATCAGTGGGGTCGAGAAGACGAGGGGGCCTCGCGTCAACGCCACATAGCCCAGATCGAGCACCGTCTGGTGAACGGCGCTGCCGTCGGGCGCGCGCGATTCCTGCACATTGCGGTTGCGGCGCTGGTGCAGCTCGGCCTTCATCGGCAGGCACAGCCTGACGGTATCGCCGGGCTGCCAGACGCGGTCGATGGCGAGATAGCTGCCCGGCGTGCCGGCGAAGCGCTCACCGCCCACCACTGCATGGGCACCCTCGGCCCAGGACGGGCAGCGTAGCTTCAGCGTGAAGCGAGCGGGCGCATCAGGGTCAAGGGTCAGCGCCACGTCGCTTTCGTACGGATAGCCCGTCTCGATGCGCAGGCCCACGCCGCCGACGCGCGCCGTCAGCGGGCCGTGCAGATGCACCGTCAGCTCGCCCTCGCCACCGCTGACGGCCAGCGCCGGCAGCTCCTCCAGCGCCATCGCGCCGCTGCTCTTGCAGCAGCGCCAATACGTGGTGTGCACACGCCGCCCATTGGGGAAGCTGTAGTAGCACCAGTCCTCGCCATTGGGCGCGATAGAGCCCAAGAGATCGTTGTAGGCCGCGCGCTCGATCTCCTCGGCGTAGCGCGCATCGCCGCTGAGCTGCAGCAGCTCGCGGTTGAGCTGGACCCAGGCCAGCGTCGAGCAGGTCTCCACATAGGCCTCGGGCACAAAGCTGCCCGGCGCATTGAAGACCTCGCGCGACCGGTGGGCCACGCCGCCCCAGGGGCCGCCGCCCAGGCTCAGGTGCTTGTCACGGATGCCGGCCCACAGCGCATGCACGGCAGCGAGCAGCTCAGGCCGGCCGGTCGCACGGTGCAGCTTGGCCAAGCCGACGAGGTTCCACAGCAGCTGGTAGGCCTTGCCGGTGGCGATGTCGGCCGCGTCGGCGCCGGCCAGCGCGCGGCTCAGCAGGGCCAGCGGCGCGTGGCGGTCGGCCTGCGCCAGGATGCGCTCGGCCAGGTCCAGGTAGCGGCGCTCGCCGGTCGCGAAGTAGAGCTCGCAGGCCGGGTCCATCAGCACCGTGGCCGACATGCCGTGGTGGTTGCCGAGGTCGGTGATGTCGATCTCCGCCAGCGCGCTCGCGCAGAGGTCGCCGATGCGGCGGGCCGCTGCCAGCCAGGCCGGCTCCGCGAAATGACGGTGCGCTTCGAGCAGCCCCAGGATCAGATAGCTGTGCGTCCAGATGTCCCAGGTGCGCAGGCTCGGTGCGCCATCCCAGGTCTGCGGCTTGGGCGGCTGCTTGACCATGAAGCGGCGCGGCGCGGCATAGGTGCCGAGATAGCCGTCGGCTTCCTGCTGGGCGCAGAGGAAGTCGGCGACGGCGCGCACGTGAGACTCCAGCTCGGCGTCACCGCTACGGGCCGCAGCTCGGGAAGCAGCGACCAGCCATTTGCCGGCATGCTCGCCGTACCAGTCCCCCTCCAGGTTCTTGTCCGCGACGGCGCGCAGGAACAGCGCGATGGCCGGGCTATCGGGCCCGGCGATGAAGCGGTGCAGCCGGCCGCGGCGGCTGGCCTCGATGGCCTCGCCGAGCAGGCCGCCCAGTTGAACCTCAGCGCGCATCGACGACACAGCGAAAGCCCAGCATGCCGGAACGGTCCTTGCACGGCGCCATCAGCAGGTATTTGCCGTGCTGGTCCAGCCGGTAGGCCTGCGGGAAGTACCAGTGCGAGGTCTGCGGCTGGTAGCTGCTGCCGCCGCGCAGCACGGCGGCGCGGGTGTGGTTGTCGGCGTATTCATCGGTCCACTGCCAGACATTGCCGACCAGGTCCAGCACGCCAAACGGGCTGGCGCCGCGCAGGTGGGTGTCGACGTCGGCGGGCGGGGTCAGCGTGCGACCGGTGTTGGGCGGCGGCACGGCGCTCGCGTCCCAGGCCTCGCCCCAGGGATAGGCGCGGCCGTCGCCGCCTTGGGCGGCGTATTGCCACTCCCATTCATGCGGCAGGCGCTTGCCCGCCCAGGCGGCATAGGCGCGGGCGTCCTCGATGCCGACCCAGGTGACCGGCTTGTTGGCCCAGCCTGCGGGCGGCTCACCGTTCACCCAATGGCGCAGGAAGTTGTGCGCATCCGCCGGTTGATAGCGCGCGGCCAGCACGAAGGCATGGAACTGCGCGTTGGTCACCGGCGTGCGGTCCATGAAGAAGCGCGGCATGTCCATGCGACGGCGATGCTGGCGGCGCGGGCTGTCTTCCCATGGGTATTGCACGTCCAGGCCCGCCCAGGTCTGGCCCTCGACCTCGACGCCGCCGACGGCGAAGTCGAACTCACCGGCAGGGATCTCGACCATGCTCTCAGGTGCCTTTTCGACGCGCGGCGTGGGTGCAATGGCGACGAGCTGCTGCGTCAGCGGCCGCCAGGTCTTGTCGAGAGACTGCAGCGGCGTGCGCGCCAGCTCGGCCATGCGAGCCAGCAAAGACCCGTCCACCGACTCACCAGCCGCAACGGCCAGCAGCGCGCCAAAGCCCCGCGCCTCCAGCGCCACCGAGAAGATCGCCTGGGCACCGTCCACGCGCGGCTGCACCTCCGCGCCGTTCCACACATCAAAGTAGCGCGTGCCGGTCTCGTGTTCAACGGCGAGCTGCTCGCCATCGACCACATACTCGTTGCGGTTCACGATCGTCCACAGCCGCCGCCCATCGAGCGGAAAGCTGCTGGCAAACACACCCGCATGCAGCGTCGGCGCATAGGGCCGCCAGTCGCGGCTGACCAGCAGCGGTGCCAGCGCGCGGTACAGCGTCGCGATGCGCTTGAGCGTGGCGGCATCCCGGCCGGTGAAGCCGTTCCAGATGCCCCAGACGTTTTCCCAGGCGTTGTAGCCCACGCCGTTGAAGAAGCAGTACTGGAAATCGTTGTTGCGGTCGCGGCTCCAGCGGTTCTCGAGGTTGATCATGTGGCGGGGTTCCAGCCACTTGAACTTGGCGACAACGGGTACGACGTCCTGCGGCACCTTCTTGCCCCAGCTCTGCACATTCCAGATCAGCTGCTCCTCGCAGGAGATCGTCGACTCCGGCTGCAGCACGACGTAGCGCCCGCGCCGCTCGCAGGCGTCGAAGAAAGCCCGCGGCACGCCGTTGTAGGTGTCGCCGTTGATGCCGTCGGCACCGACGGCCTGCACGATGCCGGCGATGGCCTCCCAGTCGCTCTCGGCGTGCTCGCGAGTGCCGTGGTCCCAGGGCTTGGTGGGCAGGAAGACGCGCACGCCGCGGCGGTGGAAGGCGTCCACTGCGCGCTTGAGCCCATTCAGGCCGCCGGGCAGGTCGTGGGCCAGGTCGGTCTGGTTGCGGTCGTCGATGCCGATGTTGGGATAGACGTACCAGATCAGCACGCTGTCCAGGCCACCAAAGCGCTGCTCGAGGTCGTCGAGGTAGCGGTCCACCGTGTACTCGCCGGTGGCCGCGTCGAAGAAGAAGCGGTCCTCGACCATCATCTGCGCGTGCACGAAATTGCGCTGCGCCCATTGCAGCTCGGGGCGGCGGTAGTTGGCGTCGTCATAGCCGATGCGCACCAGGTGCTCGCGCCGCCAGTCGCGCAGGTCGCGCAGCCAGTCGTCGGCCGTGCCGTTGACGTCCATCTGCCAGTGGCCGATCTCGGCGAAGGGCCAGCCGGGCGCCTTGCCCGGCGTGGGCAGGTAGCGCTGTGTCGTGACGTGGGAGAACTTGTACTCGGCCATGGATTTATCGGGACTGCAGAAAGGACTCGACCTCGGCACGCGCCGGGATGCTGCTCTGCGCGCCTGGCCGCGTGCAGGCCAGGGCCGCAGCGACGCAGGCGAAGCGCAGCGCCTCGGGCCAGCGGGCGCCATTCGCCAGCTCGGCCACCAGGGCGCCGCAGAAAGTGTCACCGGCCGCGGTCGTGTCGACAACCTCGACGGCAAAGCCGGCTTGCTCGAACCAGGCCGCACCGCAGCGCGCCCGCACGCCGCGCGCGCCCAGCGTGACGACGACGCAGGGCACGTCCAGCGAGGCGATGGCCGCGTCGACGTCGTGCTGGATGCCGCTGATGGCGGCCAGCTCGCCTTCGTTGACGACGAGCAGGTCCAGCGCACCCAGCAGCGCGCGCGGCAGGGGTTGGGCAGGCGCGCCGTTCAGCGTCACGTTGAGCCCGGCGGCATGGGCGACGCGCGCGCAGGCCGTGACGGTGGCCAATGGCGTCTCCAGTTGCAGCAGCAGGTGGCTGTAGTGGCTCAGCGGCGGCAGGTGTTCGGGGGCCAGGCCGGCATTGGCGCCGGGCGCGACGGTGATGGCGTTCTCGGCGTCGTCGGACACGCAGATGAAGGCGGTGCCCGTGGCCAGGCCCTCGGGGCGGACGATGTGGGGCGTCACGCCAGCGGCGCGCAGCGAAGCTTCGAGCTCTGCGGCGTAGGCGTCCTTGCCGAGGGCGACGAGCATGTCCGTCGCCACGCCGCCAGCGCGCGCGCAGGCCACGGCCTGGTTGGCGCCCTTGCCGCCGGGGAAGGTCTGGAAGCCGCGGCCCAGCACGGTTTCGCCGGGCACCGGGATGCGCGGCGCGCGCACGACGAAATCGAGATTGGCCGAGCCGGCGACCAGGATGGCGGGAGGCTTCATCGCTCGAGGGCCTGGTAGACGAGGTTGTGAAAGGCGGCCGTCGGCCGCGGCGGGTCGGCCGCCAGGCCGCGCGACACATGCTGCATCAGCAGGAGGGCAACGAGGCGCTCGCGCGGGTCGACGGTGAAATAGGTGGTGGCCGCACCCGGCCAGCCGAAGGAGCCCTCGGAACCCAGCCGGCCGCGGCGGGCGACGTCCAGCACCATGGACACGCCCAGGCCGAAGCCCTCGCCGGGGCCAAGGTCGTTCCCGACGTCCAGGTGGCCGACCTGGTTCATGCGCATCAGCGCCACGGTCCTGGGCGACAGCAGCTGGCGGCCGCGCCACCAGCCCTCGTCGAGCAGCATCTGGGCGAAGCGCAGATAGTCATTCGCCGTTGAATAGAGGCCGCCGGCACCGCCGTCGTAGTCGCGCAGCGCCACGCCCGGCGCGTCGGCCGAGCGGGCCTGGGCGAGCACGAGGCGGCCGTCGTCGGCGACGCTCGTGATGTCGGCGACGCGGTGGCGCTGCGCGGCAGGCACCGTGAAGCCGGTGTCGCCCATGCCCAGGGGCTCGAACAGGCGTTCATGCAGGAACTGCGCGAAGGGCCGGCCCGACGCGACTTCGACAACGCGGCAGAGCACGTCGGTGTTGGTGCCGTCGTAGCGGAAGCGGCTGCCGGGCTCGACGGCCAGCGGCACGGCGGCGACGCGGCGCGCGAACGTCGCCAGGTCGGGCGCGGCCTGCGGGTCGACCGGCGCGCCGTCGGTGTCAAAACCCGAGGTGTGCGTCAGCAGATGACGCAGCGTGACCGGCCTGCGCGGCCTGCTGCCTTCGCGCAGGCGCTGGCCCGCGAACTCGGGCAGGTGGCGCTCGACGGGGTCGTCCAGCGTCAGCCCGCCCTCCTCCATCAGCATCAGCACGGCCACCGACGCGATCGGCTTGGTCATCGAATAGATGCGGAAGATCGCATCCAGCGGCATGGCCTCGCGGCGCGCGAGGTCGCGGTGGCCGTGGGCCTGGTGGTGCAGCACGCAGCCGTCGCGCGCCAGTAGCACGACGGCACCGAGGTGGCCGGGGCCGCGTGCACTGGCACGCGTGTCGCCTTCGAGGAAAGCGTTCAAGCGCCGCAGGCGCTCGACCGAGAAGCCGGCCGAGGCCGGCGTGCAGGCCGGCAGCGCCGGCTCGGCCCGCACCGGCCAGGCGGCAGCGGCCGCAGCGACCAGCAGCAGGCGCCGTGTCGGCTCGGGTCGGGAGGCAGGGGTCAGAAGGTCACCGTATGCGTCAACGACACGACGCGGCCTCGGCCGGAGGTGTAGTTGCGGAAGCCCACCACCTGCGACCAGCTCAGCACATAGAACTTGTTGGTCAGGTTCTCGATGCCCAGCGAGCTCTTGCCGCCATGGCCCCAGTCCCAGTTGGCGCTGAAGTCGAACAGCGTGTAGCCCTTGGTGTGCTCCTCGGCGCTGGTGCCGACGTTGAGGTCGCGCGAGCTCAGCTTGGTCGCGCCCAGCGTCACGTCGGCCTGGGGCAGGAAGCGCCAGGTGGCCGAAGCGCCGAGCTTGTCGGGGTTGATGTCGAGCACGCCCATCTGCTTGGTCAGCGGGCCGCCGCTGGTGAACCAGGTCTTGCCGGACGTGTGCGAATACAGCGCCGTGAACTTCAGGTCGCGCGTGGCGCGCAGCTCGCCGGTCAGCTCGTAGCCGCTGATGTTGACGGGCTGGCGCGACAGCAGGAAGTCGTTGGTGACCGGGTCGATGGACAGCGACTGGCCGAAGTCAGACTTGCTCTTGTAGTAGGAGCCGCCGAAGGAGCCCATGGCGCCACGCCAGTTGAAGCCGATCTCGTTGTTCTTCACGATGACGGCCTGCAGGTCCAGGATGCCGGCAACAGACTGGCCCGGGTAGCTGATGTTGCGCAGCGGGATACCGACGTTGGGCAGCGTGAAGCCCTTGCCGCTGGAGACGAAGGCCGACCAGCCGCCGCCGATCTTCCAGACCGCGCCAAGATTGGGCAGGTTGGCCTTGTAGTTCAGCGTGCCGCCCTTGACGTCCACGCGGTTGCGGAAATAGGTGGTCTTGTAGTCGGCCACCTCCAGCTCGCCGTCCTCGCGACGAAAGCCACCGGAGATCGTCAGCGGGCCGATGTCATAGGAGGCCTGGAACCACGGCGCAACGCTGCTGTAGTTCATCGGTGGCACCCACAGGCGGTCGGTCAGCGCCAGCCACTGCCTGGCGGTATCGTGCGTCAGGTCGACGCCCCCGCGCACCTCCAGCCCTTCGACACCGAAGACGTCGCCATGGCTGTAGGCATTGCGCAGGCCGTATTTGCGTGTGCGCACCTCGGACTGGTCGACCAACGTGCCCAGCGGCGCGATCAGCGGGTCCTGGCGGTCGGCACCGTTCTCGGCCGGGTAGCGCATCTTCTGGTCGGCGTAGTAGGCGTCCAGCGACAGCGAGCCGCCCCACAGGTCGTTGTGCTTGTAGGAAAGCGTGCTCTGCGAGAAGTCGTTGATCTCGCTGAGGGTGCCGAACAGGCCGGGCCGCTCGGAGGTGTTGGTGGAGCCAGCTGTGCGGTCACCGTCGACGAGGTGGTAGTTGCCCTTGCCCTCGATCTTGAACTTGGACAGCGAGGCCTGGATGCGCTGCTCGCGGTTGGCGCCGAAGTTGAAGCCGGCCTTGGCGTAGACGTTGTTGGCCGTGGAGTCGGCGACCGAACCGCTGGTGTTCAAGCCGATGCGCCGGCCGTGGCCGTCGTAGGTCATGCCGCGGTCGATGCGCGAGACGCCGCCGATGAAGTCCCAGTCGTCGGCCTTGAAGGCGTAGTTGGCGCCGAGCTTCCAGCCGGCACTGTCATCCTCGAAGGCCGTCGTGTAGCGCGCCGTCAGCGTGACCTCGCTGCCCATCTTGGTGGGCGACTTGGACAGGTAGTTGATGATGCCGCCCGCCGCGCCGATGCCTTCGGACGCCGACGGGCCGTTGATGACCTCGATGCGGCCGACCAGGCCCATGTCGGTGAAGCTGGCGTTGCGCGTGCCCTCGCGCAGCGGCGAGCCCTGGGGCACACCATCGAACAGGCGCAGCGCGATGCGGCCACGCAGGTTCTCGCCGGTGTTGCTCATGGCCTGAGATGACTCCGCATAGCCCGGCACCGTGCGCGACAGCACGGCCGTCATGTCGTCGGTCATGTTCAGCGTGTGGGCGATCTCTTCCTTGGTGATCAGCGTGACGGCACCCGGGATCTTGTCGACGGCCTTGGGCACGCGCGTGCCGGTGACGATGACGCGCTGGAGCTCGCTGCCGTCCGCGTTGGTGTCGGCATCGGTCGCGGCCTGCTGGGCCTGGGCGCCAGCCGCAGCCAGCGCGGCAACAGCGGCCAACGCGATGGCGCGGCGGGGGAAACGGGTGGTGTGGCCCTGGCCGGCCGGTGCTTGTCTCGTCATCTTTGTGCTTTCCATCGATCTGTGGGCGCGCCTTCTGCACTGACGCCGGTGGGCGTGGCGTGGCGGGCGCTGTGGCCCCAGTCTCAGCCAGTGCGTGACAAGCTCACACCCTCGCCACCTATGTTCAAGCCCAAGAATTTGTTGTGTGCCGATGCAGCCGGCTCAGACCAGGCCGGACACCGCACGTGCCTCGCGCAGAAAGGCCGTCACGAGGCGGTGCCGCACCGTGGCGCGCGACCACACGACGCCGATGCGGCGTGGCTCGCTGGGCAGGGGCAGGGGCAGGCAGACGACATCCAGCCCTTCCGGCCAGGGGCGCAACCAGTCCGGCACCAGCGACACACCCAGGCCCCGGTCCACCATAACGGCGATGGCGTTGAGCGCATTCAGCTCGAAGCGCTCCTGCGGCACGATGCCGGCGCGCTGCAGGTATTGGTCGGCGACGCGGCCGCCCCATTGCGTGCGGTCGTAGCGCACCAAGGGCTCGCTCGCCAGCAGTTCGTGCGGGTCGCGCGCCGCCCATTTGCGCGGCGCCAGCACGACGAGCTGCTCCTCGCGCAGCAGCTCCCAGCCACAGGTCTTGGGCAGCGGGAAGGGCGCCTCCAGCACGACGGCGGCGTCCAGGTCGCCGGCCTCGACGGCGCGGTATAGCTCGGGTGAATAGCCGGGCCGGATGAAGACCTTGAGCCTGGGATGCAACTCGACGAGGCGGGCCAGGATGTCGGGCACCAGGCCGGTCAGCGCATTGGTGCCGGCGCCCAGGCGCAGCTCGCCGGCCGGCGTCTCATCGGTGGCGATGGTGCTCAGGTCGGCCACGCCGCGCAGCAGTTCGCGCGTGCGCTCGAGGATGCGCGAGCCCGGCTCGGTGACATGCACCGAGCGGCCGGCGCGAGCGATCAGCGGCGCGCCGATCTCGCGCTCCAGCGTGCGGATCTGCTGGGCCACCGCCGCCGGCGTGATGTTGAGCACGCGCGCCGCGGCGGCCATCGAACCATGATCGACGACCGCGACAAAGGTGTGCAGGAACTGTGTCTCCAAGCTGCGTGTCCTGGCTCAGGGGCTGTGGCCGGCGAGGTTACTCCACAGCGTCTTGCCTGTAGATCGTCAGGCCGCGCAGCGAGCGCGTCGGCACCGGGAAGAACAGGCTGGCCAGATAGCCCACGACGATGCACAGCATGATGGACATGCCGAGATACAGGTAGGGGTGCAGCAGCTTGAAATACCAGGCCACCGTCGTCAGCACGATGGCCGCCGCGACGCCGATGGCCACGCCGGGCGAATTGGCGCGGCGCGTGAACATGCCCAGCGTGTAGGCGCCCGCGAAGCCACCACCGAGCAGGCCGGCCAGCTCGATGGAGACGTCGAACAGCGAGTGGATGTCATAGCGCGACAGCAGCAGCGCGAAGGCGATGCCCAGCAGGCCGGCGGCCACCGTCATCCACTCCGCGAAGCGCACGCTGCGGGCCGGGTCGGGGTTCTTCACGAGCTTCTCGTAGAAGTCCACCGAAGCCAGCGTCGACACGCTGTTGATGATGCTGGACAGCGTCGCCATCGCCGCGGCAAAGATGCCGGCAATGATCAGCCCCGTCAGGCCCGTGGGCAGCTCGGCGGCAATGAACAGGGGGAAGGTCGCGTCGATGCTGAGCAGCGGGTTCATGCGCTCGGGGTGGGCCTTGTAGAAGACGAACAGCGCCGTGCCGATGGTGTAGAAGACGATGCCGCCGGGGATCATGATGGCCGCGAAGGCCCAGATCGAGCGGCCGGCTTCCTTGGCGTTGGCGGTAGATAGCGTGCGCTGCATCAGCACCTGGTCCTTGGGAAAGGTCAGCACCACATCGAACAGCACCAGGAAGAGGAAGCCCCAGACCGTGGCCTTGCTGAGGTCGAAGCTGAAGTCGAAGACGCGGGTCTTGTTCTCCGCCGCTGCCGTGCGCATGAACTCGGCCATGCCGCCGTCCAGCGACCAGACGATGAAGGCGATGGCGAACAGGGCGCCGCCCATCTTGACGACGAGCTGCACGACGTCGGTCCACACCACCGCCTTCATGCCGCCCAGCGCCGTGTAGCAGATGGTGAACAGGCCCATCATCAGGATGCTCCACGTCACCGGGACGCCGGTGATGGTGGCGATGGCCAGCGACGGCAGGTAGAGGATGACGCTCATGCGGCTGCCGAGCTGGGTCAGCATGAACAGGCCGCTGGCCAGCATGCGGATGGCGGGGTGGAAGCGCGTCTCCAGGTAGGAGAACACGCTCATCAGGTCCAGCCGGCGCAGCAGCGGCACGATCCACACCGCGACGAACATCAGGCCGAGCACGGCGATGAGGTTGTTCGTCATGTACTGCCAGTTGGTCTCGAAGGCCTTGGCGGGGATGGCGATGTAGCTGATCGAACTCGTGTTGGCCGCGTAGAGGCTGACGCCCGCGGCCCAGAACGGGATCTTGCGGCCACCGACGAAGAACTCGGTCGTCGACTGGCGTTTCTCGCGCAGATAGAAGTACAGGCCCATGCCGAGCATGGCGGCGAGGTAGACGACGATGACGGCCCAGTCCAGCGGCTTGAGCAGCAGCTTGCCGGACTCGACCTCCAGCGTCGCTGCCTTGCCAGCGCTGTCCAGCCACAGCCAGCCGTCCTGCCAGGGCAGGGCCTGGGCCACGCCACTCAAGGCGCTGTCTGGCAGCTCGGCCCAGGACTGGGTGATGGTCTGCCAGCTCATCAGCCGCGGCGCGCCGCCAGCCAGGGGCTGGATGACGAAGAGGCTGTGTGCCTGGCCGGTTGCGCGCACCCAGGGGCCGGCCAGGCGGCCGGGCAGCAGGCCGCGCGCCTCCCAGCCGGCCTCAGGCGTCCAGCGCCACAGGCTGTCGGGCGCCGCGGGTGTGGCGCCCTCCTCCACGACGAAGACGGCGCGCGTCTGCGCGAACATGGCGCGCGCTGGGCTGGCGCCAGGCCGGGCGGCATGGATCTGCCAGCGCGCATCGGCGGCTTGCAGGGGCAGTTGCAGCAGCACCGGGCGACCCTGGCCGTCCAGGCCGGTCAGCCACAGCTCGTCGGCCGCCAATGCCACGCGAGCCGCGCGCAAGGGCGTTGGCAGCGCCGGCAAGGCTTGCGGCACCAGGCGCTGCTGCTGCAGCGTCAGCCGGGCCACGCCGGTGGTCTGGCCTTCTGTGCCCAGCAGCAGCACGGACTGGCCTGCCGCCGTCGCCGCGCCCAGTACCGGTTGCGTCCAGGCCTGCGGCCTCCAGCGTGCCGCGTCCACGTCCAGCAGCCAGGCGCCATCACCGCTGAAGGCGACCGCGCGGCCATCGACGGCGGCCAGCACCAGGGCGGTCGCAGGCAAGGCTGGCAGCGCCGAGCGGCGCAGGTTGACGAGGCTGTCGGCGCGCGCCGCGCCGGCCAGCAGGGCGAGCAGCAGCAACACGAAGAACGGCCGGCCCCAGGCCAGGAATCGGTCGGTCAAGGGGTCACTCCGCGGGAAGCTTGCAGCAGATGGCGCGCACGCTGGACAAAAGGAGCATCGATCATGCGGCCATCCAGCACGACGACGCCACGGCCCTCGGCCGCGGCCTGGCCGGCCGCGGCGACGACGCGTTCGGCCCAGGCCAGCTCATCGGGGCTGGCACCGAAGACCTCGTTGGCCAGCGCGACCTGGCGCGGATGGACGCAGCTCTTGCCGGCAAAGCCCAGGCGCCGCGCCATCTGAGCCTCGGCGCGAAAGCCGTCGAGGTCGGCGATGTCCGGGTAGGCGCCGTCATAGGCCGGCACGCCGGCAGCGGCCGCCGCCATGCGCAGCGCGTGCAGCGTTGCATGTACATTGGCGCCGTCGTGACGGGCGATGCCCAGGGGTTCATAGAGATCGGCCAGGCCGAGTTGCAGGCCGGTGACGCGGGGATGGGCGGCGCCGATGTCGCCGGCACGTGCAAGCGCGGTGGCGCTTTCGATGTTGACGAGCAGGCCGACCGGCGTGGCGCGGTTCGCGGCGGCCTCCAGGTCGCCGAGCAGCTTGGCGGCGTGCAGCACGTCGGCGGCCGACTCGGCCTTGGGCAGGTTGATCCAGTCCAGGCCCGGCTGCATCAACGCACGCAGGTCGTCCTCGAACCAGGGCGTGCCCGGCGCGTTGACGCGCACGATGACGAGAGGCCGTTGCCGCAGGGCCGCGGCGCGCGCCAGGGCCGCGGCGACGTCGGCGCGCGCCCGCTGCTTGGCTTCAGGCAGCACGGCATCTTCCAGGTCGAAGGAGAGGGCATCGGCCGCGCCACTCAAGGCCTTGTCGAACAGCTCCGGGCGCGCGCCGGGCACGAAGAGCTTGCTGCGAAAGCCGCGCAGGGTGGCGGCGGGAGACGGGCTGGACATGGCCGGCAGTGTGGGCTAACAGACCCCCAACCAAACCTGCTGTCCGGCATCTTCAAACGATAGTTTTGCTTGCGCCCGGCGGCGGCGCGGCGGCGGCGAGCTGGGTCGCCAGCCACTGCTCGAAATGCGACGGCGGCGCCTCGGCGGGCGCCAGCAGCCAATAGCTGTCGGGGCCCTGAACCAGCGTGGCAAAGGGCGCGAGCAGCTCGCCGCGCTCACACAGATCGCCGAACAGCACGGGCGACAGCAGGGACACGCCCAGGCCCTGCACGGCGGCTCGCGCCTCCAGCTCGTAGTTCGGAAAGCGCGTCGCGACAAAGTTCGGTCGCGCGCCAGGCCGGCCTGCCGCCTGGAACCAGGCGGGCCAGCGCGGGTCGGGGATCAGCGGCAGGCCGAGCAGGTCGTCCACCGTCCAGCTCTTGTTCTGCCCTGCCAGCCGCGGGCTGAGCATGGGCGTGCCCTGCTCGGGCAGCAGCTGGGTCGCACGGTAACCGGGCCGGGGTCCGCTGCCGCTGCGGATGGCGACGTCAAAGCTGCCGGCCGGTGACAGGCCCTGGCCGGCGTCCAGCTCGATCGCGTCCGCTCCGGCCAGCGCCTGGTAGCTGGCCAGGCGCGGCACCAGCCAGCAGGCAGCGAAGGTGGGCGCGCAAGTCACGCGCAGCGGCGGCCGCGCGCGGCGGCAGGCGTCGACAGCCGTGCGCATCAGCGCCAGCGCCTGCTCCACACCGGCCGCCAACGCCGCGGCGCGCGCCGTCACGATGAGCCTGGGGCCGTGGCGGCCGAAGAGCTTGACGCCGAGCTGGCCCTCCAGCGCGCGCATGCGCTGGCTGACCGCCGTCGGCGTGATCGCCAGCTCGTCGGCCGCGCGCGAGAAATTGCCGTGCCGCACGCAGGCCGCAAGCACGCGCAGCGACTCAAGCGGCAGCGCGGGCGAGTTCATGGCCATTTGAAGAGCGGCTTCACATCAAGCGCAGCAATCATCGTTTTGAGCGGCACGGGAGAGATTCCTAGACTGGGTTTCCAACCAGCGAGAGACCGCCACATGCCCACATCATCGACTCAAAACCTCGCCGCCTTTGCGATGCTCACCGCGCTGGCATGCACTCCTGCAACCGCCGCCGAACCGCCCGGCTACACGCTGGCGCGCCAGGGCGACATGCACGACTTCGACTTCCTAGGCGGCGCCTGGACCACGGTGCAGCGCCGCCTGAAGGCGCGCAACACCGGCAGCCGCGACTGGGAGGAGTTCCCGGCCAATCTGTGCCTGACGCACTATCTGGACGGCATCGCCAACGTCGACGAACTCCACATGCCCACGCTGGGCCGCCGTGGCCTGACGCTGCGGGCCTTTGACACGCAAAAGCGCCAGTGGTCCATCTACTGGGTCAGCAGCCCGTCGGGTCGGCTCGATCCCATCCCCGTCGTCGGCGGCTTTCAGGGCGGCCGCGGTGAGTTCTATGGCGAAGACAAGGACGGCGACAAACCGGTCAAGGTGCGCTTCATCTGGGAGAACCTGGACCGCGACCATGCCCGCTGGGCGCAGGCTTTCTCCTACGACGACAAGACCTGGGAGACCAACTGGACCGCCGAGTTCACGCGCGCAGATCCGGCCCGGCTCTGCGACCAGGGCCGGCCGCGGCGGTCCTGAAGTCCCCGGAAGACAAGCCCGCGGTCCGACACAGTCGACCACTCATCAGCAGGCCCAGGGCTTCGGGGCTGCTGAGCGTCAGATGCATCAAGGCGACTCGGTATCAGCCCAGCACATTGCCTGCCTTGAGCTCGCGCAGACGCTCACGCAGTCGTCGCAATGCAGCGTGGTGGATCTGCGAGATGCGGCCTTTGGTCAGCGCGAGACCCTGTGCAATTTCGTCGAAGGGCTGCTGTTGGAAGTAGTGTCTGAAGATCACTCGCCGTTCTACCTCGGGTAGCTGCTCGACAAGTTCGGCCAGTTGCCGGCTCAGTTGAGCAAACTCAATACGTGCATACGCGTTATCGGGCTCACCCGGCTCACCCGCTTGCTCGTACTCGCCCTCAAGTGCAAAACCCAGAGCCAACCCGATCGCAAGGTCGCCCAGCCGCTCAAGCGCGGATCTATCTTCCTCGGCATCTTCTTGGCGCAAAGACTCCGCTCGCTCGCGCGCCTGGTCGTGGCGGGCGGCAAACTGCCGCTGGAATTCGCTGTAGCTGGGCAGGCCATTGAGGATGGCCCCCTCGATTCGATAGGTGGCAAACGTCTCGAAGCGCACGCCACGTGCGGGCGTGTAGCGATCAATCGCCTCAAGCAGGCCCACGACACCCAGTTGCACGAGGTCTGCGAACTCCAATTCGTTGCCCAGCCTGCGCGCATAGACGCGCGCGGCCAGGCGCCGGACGAGGGGCGTGTAGGCATCCACCAGCCTGGCTCGCTCCGCAGGAGACTGGCGGCTGGCCCAGCTCGCAGCGTGCTCAGTGAATGGTGCCGAGGAGGGAACGGGTGACGATGTTCCAGCCATCGATCAGCACAAACAGCAGCAGCTTGAGGGGCACCGATACGGTGGTCGGAGGCACCATCATCATGCCCAGTGCCATCAGCACGCTCGCGACGATGAGGTCGATGAGCAGGAAGGGCAGGAAGATGATGAAGCCGATTTGAAAGGCCATGCGCAACTCGGACAGCATGAAGGCCGGGATGAGGTGCAGCATGCTGACATCGGCCAGGCTCTGTGGCCGTTCAGCTTTGGCCAGTTCGATCATCAGGCCAAGATCCTGCTCGCGGGTCTGCCTGACCATGAACTCCTTCAGCGGTTCGATGCCGCGCTCGGCGGCGACCGCCATCTTGGCCTTGCCGGCAAGATAGGGCTGCACCGCCTCGTCGTTGAGCCGCTGCAGCACCGGTTGCATGGAGAACAGCGTCAGGAACAGCGCCAGGGTGATGATGACGACGTTCGGCGGCGACTCCATCAACCCGATGGCATGGCGCAGCATGGACAGCACGACGACGATGCGCACGAAGCAGGTCATGCAAATCAGCGCAGCAGGAATGAAGCTGAGTGCCGTGAGCCCCAGGAAAATGCGCAGGGCCGAGGCCATCTCCGGAGACTGTGCCCCTTGTTCGGCCAGGTTCCAAGGCGAAGGTGGTGTACCCGCAGCCCATGCCACGCCGGCAGTGAGCAGCAGGCTCGCCGCGAACAAACGATGCAACTTCATGCCTGCTTTACCTCGTCCTCTGGGTCGTCGCGCAGGCATTGCGTCCCTGCAGGACCGACGCTGAGCAACAGGCGCCTCCCGGCATAGCGCGTGACGACGAGCTGGGTCTGCCCGCTCAGGCTCCGGCTCTCCAGCACATCAATCAACGTCGACCGACCTCGCGGCCATGCCTTCGACACCAGGCTGCGGCGACGCAGGCCCCAGATGATCACCACGAGCGCAACGAGGCAGAGCATGGTCGCCAGACCCCATTGGGAGCCGCTTGGAAGCCCTGTGTCCTCGGCTACCCGGAAGGGAATGGCCGCGCTGGCTGAAGTGCCCGGAGGGTTCATGACTGGGATTCGTGGGGTGCGACCTGCACGATGCGGATGCCGAACTGCTCGCCCACGGCGACCAGCTCGCCCCGGGCGATCACGTTGTCGCCCAGCATCACGTCAAAGGGCGCATTGAGGGCTCGGTCGAGCGTCAGCACCGCGCCCTCCCGCAGAGAAAGAATCTCGCCCACCTTGCTGCTGGCATGACCAGCAACCACGGTCAGCTGGGCCTTGACGCCTGCCAGGGCGGCAAGGCGCTGGCTGGGAGCGGCGGATTGGGAGCCGGGCTGCTCTGCAAGCGCGGGAAGTTCAACGGATTGGATCGTCATGGCAGTAGGAACCAGATCAGGAAGCCAGCCAGCGCAAGGCACGCTGGGGCGGGTTGGCGATCGTGCCGAGATGGCCGGACAGTTCAAGCGAGCTGCCGAGCGCCAGGACACGAAGCGGCGCATCGAGCGACTCTTTCAGCAGCAGGACGTCACCGGGCGCGAGCTGCATCAACTCCTCGACGTTGATGTCTGCTTTGCCCAGCTCGGCCATCAGGGGCACAGGCGTATCGGCGAGAGCTTGTTCGAGGTTCACTTTGGGCAATGCCGCAGGCGCCGGCGACTTCAGCCTCCCGGACGCCCGCAGCTGCGCGCATGTCATTACAAATCCACAGCGTTGGCCGAGCATGTCAACCGCGATGCGAATGCCTTGGTCACCCAAGGGCCCGTGCTCCTCTGCGGCCGTCGGCTTTACCCCAAATACCTCACGGACCTGAAGCTGCAATGAGGCGATCACACGCTGGACGACTACGCCGACCAGCGGCGATCCATGGGCGTCGAAGCTGAAGAGGGCCTGAGCCAGGGACTGCTTCCACGCCGGAGGCAGCTCGCCCAACAGATCGACAAAGTCGAGCGCATCCGTGGCACCAGCGGCAACCGGCTGGCATTGCACTGGCCCCGGCGCAGGAACGTTCCACCTGACCGCCCAGCTCGACAGCAGGCCGCCCACCTCCTGGGCGATCTCGCCGCAGATCGCTTCAGGCAGCCAGGTGAGGCGACGAACAGAGCTCAACGGTGACCCTTCATGTCAAACAGGTCTTGCAGCAGCTCGTTGGCCGTCGAGACGATCCGGGAGGACGCTTGATAGCCGCGCTGGGCAACGATGAGGTCCGAGAACTCGGTCGCGAGGTCGACGTTGGAGCCTTCGATTTGATTGGAGCCAATGCTGCCGAAGCCGGCCTGGTTCGCCTGCCCGACATGCACGCCTTGCCGTGAGTCGTAGGTGAAGTCGCTGCCGTCTTGCGGCTTGAGCTCCGCGTTGGCATCGAACCTGGCCAGCGCGACCTTGGAGCCTTTCGCAGTCTGGCCGTTCGAGTAGGTCAGGCTCATCGTGCCGTCGGCCTCGAAAGCGATCTGGCTGAGCGTGCCCACGGCATAGCCGTCACTGCTACCAATGGCCAAGGTCGACGAGGAGCCGGTATCGAAGCTGGTGACGTTGCCCGAAAAATCGAGGGTGACGCTCGTCCCGGCCACGCCCGGGGGCGTATAGGTGAAGCTCAGCGCGTTTGCAATGGGCGACGGAATGCCGCTGACGAACTGAATCTCTCCGCTTGCCACATCGGTGGTCCCGTCCGTGACCTTGACCACCCAGGTACCGGCCGCCCCGGTCTTGGGTGTGAAGTTGACCTTGAGCGTGTGCTCGCCGCCGACAGCGTCCACGAGCTTGAGGCTGGACAGGTTGAACTCCGTGGCGCTGCTCGAGAGATTGCCGGTCATCTTCACCGCCGTCGTCGCCTTCGGCGCGTAGATGCGCAGGCCGTCCAGCGTGATGGGCGTCTGGGCGCTTGCGGTCGTCAGGCCGATCACTTGCCTGTTCGTTCCGCGTGTGACGAGCACACCGTCGCGATCGAATTCAAACTGACCGGCACGCGTGTAGACCGCCTCGCCAGAGTCCTTCTCACGGGTAACGAAGAACCCTTCACCGTTCACGTTCAGATCCAGCGGGTTGCCCGTCTGACGGAGCTCACCACTCTGAAAGTTCACGACGGTGTGGCTGAGCGCCACGCCACCGCCGAACTGGGTCGCGCCATCGGTGGCCTGCCCCGAGCCGTCGCCAGGACTGGCGTAATAGCGGCTAGCGAACAGCGAGTCGCTGGCCTTGAACCCAGGTGTGTTGAGGTTCGCGATGTTGTTGCTGATGACCTTGAGGTCTGCAGAGAAGGTCTGCAATCCGCTGGTGCCGATGAAGATGGAGTCGAGCATGGCGCTTCCTTTGGATTCGTCTAACGGACGGCCGTGACGCTGGCCAGGTTGATGTCGGCGACAAGGCCACCGCTGCTGGTTTTAACGGTGAGGCGCGGCGCTCCTGAGGTGAACGACAGCGCGGTGACGGTTCCGGATGTGGCGCCGGTTTCCGTCGTCACATCCACGGTTTTTCCAAGCAGGCCCACCGACTGCATCGATGCCTGTGCTGTCAGCAACGAGCCAAGCTTGTCGTTCATCTCCTGCGTTTGCTGCAGCGATGTGAATTGCGCCAACTGGGTCACGAACTCCTGGTTATCCATGGGCTTGAGCGGATCCTGGTTGCCCAGCTGGGCGACAAGGATCTTTAGAAAGTCCTGGATGCCGATCTGAGTGACTGCGTTTGCAGCGGCGGTACTAGTTGCCATGGGGAGTGGTTTGAATGTTGGAAGTCTGTTGTGGGGCCGGCTCAGCGGACGAGCTGCCATCGCTTGCCATGCCGTCTTCCACTGCAGCGTCGCCATGCCTGCGTTGGTGTCCGTTGACAACAACCTGCACACGCGCATAACCGGCCTGCATCAGCGCCCTTGCGAGTTCCTGCGCCGCCACCTGCGATTCAAGGGAACCCAGCTGCGCGTCCCTCATGGACGCCAGGACTTCCTGCTCGTTCAATTCGCGCAGCATCAAGTGCTGCGACGCGGGCTCGCTCTCCGGATTGGTGGCCGAAAAGCGAGGCCGCGCCCGGGCCAAAGCTTGCGCATCACCTTCGTCGATGGGAGATGGCAAGGCCGACGGGCCTTTGCTGAGCAAAGCAAGAGGCGCCGACCGAGCGTCGGTTGACATACCCGTCGCCAATGCCGGGGCTTCTTCCGCGGTAGCGCTGCCGGCCAGGGTTTGCGTACCCCAGTTGCGACCGGGAGACATGATGGCCGCGCCGGCCATGACGTTGATCTCCAAGGCGCTCATGTCGGAGCCAACGCCCGCGTCAAACTGCACGAGCGATGGCATGGAATCGATCGCCGTCGGCGCCGCGATCTTGGCGTCTGCCACCTTCCCATCCCCCGTGCGGGCACCCTGGCCCGGCGCGCCAGACAGCGCACCGGTGATGGCTGCTGCGGTCTCAAGCGCGGTGCTGCGCGAGCCGTCAAAGACGCCAGGCCGTCCAAGAGCGTGGACCGATCTCGGTGATTCCATCGCGACGGGTCGTGACGGGGGACCATCTGCGAAACCGGGATCATCGGTTCGGGCATCGGCGCCCTGCGAAATGCGTGCTGCATCTTTCGCCATCCTGGCGGGGGCTGCGTAATCTGCATGGGCGCCGCCGCCCTTCGCTTCAACGTGAGTGCCGGCCTTTGCTTCAACGTGGGTGCCGGCCTGACGCGAAGCAGGGCGAGAAGCCAAGCCAGAGACGCTAGCGGCGGCGCTGGAGCTGGTGGCACTGGAATCCGCCTCTGCGTTCGAGGCCTCCATCTGGAACCCGGCTTGGGGCTGAAGCTGCTGCGCCTGTCCCCAGGTGTCCAACCATTGGCGTTCGAGGTCCTGCAGCAGCCGCCTTTGCATGACCGCGCTGTCGTCGAGCCGATCTTTCGGCGGGGCATTGCCATGTATCTGAGTCATTTCAACCTTCCGACAAAGAAGCTTTCCGTTTTTTACCGTCGACAACGTCGAAGGACTCTCCAGCCGCCCCGTTCCGTTCAGCGTGAGCGGCGCCGCCAGCAATCCGTCCCAGCAGCCATGCTTCCGCATTGCTCTGAAGCTCGGTGGCCCTCGCGCTGCGCCGCAACTGCTCTGCCGACTGTCTGGCGATCTTTTCCAATGTGCGCTGGACGGCGTGGCTTTGTTTCAGTTCAGCCACCGCTGCATCCACCTGCTCGCGACACGCCTGCTGAGCGTGCTCGGCTTTCACGGCCTCGTCGCTCAGGAAGCCGTGGAAGCGCAAGTACACCGCATCGATTTCCCGGCTCGAGGCGGCAGCATGGCGCCGATTCGCCCAGTCCTGGCGCAACGACTTGAGGTCCCCCATCGCGCTGTCCCTGAGTTGCTCAGCCTCGAACAGCTCGTCCCATGCATGCCGGGTGCGCTGGAGGTGATCCAGGGTCTTGGCCTGGTGAGCCCGGACCGCGGTATGAAGCCAAGTCTTGCGCGACTTCATGAGGCGGCCTGCCTGGCGAGCGCATGAGCCAATGCCGTGCGCGTTTCTTGAAGGGTGGAGCGGGCTGCCGTCGCCTGTCGCAGGAAACCGTTGATGCGGTCCCAGTTCTGAAGCGCGTGATCCAACGATGGATTGYTGCCGGCCTTGTACAGGCCCATGTCCACCATTTCATGCTGACGCTTGTGGACCGCGAGCAGCGAGCGAAGCTGCTGAGCCAGTTCGTGATCACCAGCGTCCAGCAGATCCGCGTCGAGGCGGCTGACGCTGCTCAGGACGTCGATGGCCGGGTAGTGGCCACCACTGGCCAGTTCGCGGCTCAGAACGATGTGCCCGTCCAGCGTGGCCCGCAGCGCATCCGCGACGGGCTCATTCATGTCGTCGCCTTCCACCAGCACGGTGTACAGCGCGGTGATCGATCCCATGCCCTGCAGGCCGCCGCAGCGCTCGCACAGAGAGGGAATTGCGGAGAACACCGACGGCGTGTAGCCGCGTGCGGTAGGGGGCTGACCTGCCGCGAGGTCGATCTCGCGCCTGGCCATGGCGAAGCGGGTGATCGAATCCATCATCAACAACACATGCCGTCCCTCGGCCCGGAAGTACTCGGCAATGCTGGTCGCGGTATGCGCGGCGCGAGCACGCACGACCGCGGGTTGCTCGGCAGTCGCGACAACGATCACCGTACGCGCCAGCGCCTCGGGGCTGAGCCGCTTCTCGATGAATTCCTGCACTTCGCGGCCACGCTCGCCGATCAAAGCGATCACGGCGACATCCGCCGTCAGGTTGCGCGCCAGCATGCCCAGCAGGGAGCTCTTGCCAACGCCGCTGCCCGCGAAGATGCCCATACGCTGGCCCTTGCCCAGCGGCAGCATGGCGTCGATGGCACGGATGCCCGTCTCCAGCGATTCGCTGATAGGGGCGCGGGCAAGCGGGTTGAGGGGAGGCGGATGTAGCGGCATCTCCAGCGTTGGCCCCACCGGAACTATTTCCAGCGGGCGAGCAAAAGCGTCGACCACTCGGCCCAGCAAGCCTGGGCCGACATGCACGCTGGGCTGAGCGTCCAAAGCAAGCACTTCGGTTCCGACGATCAAACCCTTGCAGTGCCCATACGGCATCAGCGTCACACGTTGGTCGTGGATGGCGACAACCTCGGCCTCGATGCGGTCGCCCTCAGGCGTGCGCAGCTCGCAAATATCGCCAAGGGCCACCGCCGGACCCGAGGATTCGACGCCGAGGTCCGTCACGCGCGTGACCCGTCCCACGCGCCTGTACAGCGGCAGGCGTGCGAGCGCTTGAGGCCAGGTCGACACAGCTCAGCCCTTGATCGCGGCGCGCTCGCGCCGGGCAGTGTCCAGGGTCTCGCGCAGCAGGGCGAGCTGCACCTCGAGGCGTGCATCCAGAGTCTGGAGGTCGGATTGAATCAGGCAGCCTCCCAGGCTCACGCGGTCGGAGGGCGCAAAGGTCAACCCCTGTGGCCAGTTCTCCGCGTCGGTCGCCCGGCAGGCCTGGAGGCCCGCCAGATCCCGCGCGTGCAGCAAGACGGTCAGCGTGCCGTCCACCTGCGCCTCGTCAAGAACCTGCCGCACGACGGCGGCAACGTCCTCCGGCGCCTGTTGGCCCAGCAGGCGTGCGACGGCGATGAAGGTCCACTCGGTGACCTCCGCCGCCAGCCGCTCACGCAGCGTCTGCGCCTCGCTGGCCAAGGCAGTCGCCAAACCACGCCATTTCTCTGCCTGCTCCCGGACATGCCGATCCTGGCGCTCCTTGAGCTCCAGGTCGAACCGCGCCTTGGCCTCGCGCTCCGCCTGTTGCTGCGCGGCCTGCTGAGCCGCCCGGCGGCCCTGCTCTTCGCCTTCCTTGCGGCCTTGCTCCATGCAACGCGTCTTCAGCAGCTCCAGCTCGGACTGGCTGATCCAGACGCCTGGCTCGGTGGGCTGCTCGACGGGTTGCGTCGTCTCGCCGCGCAAGATGACGCGTGACGCAAGGGCATCCATTGCGTGGCCGGCCTTCAGCACTGATACGGCCTTCACGACGCGGCCTCCGGCAGCTGCGCCAGCTCACGCCAGCTTTGCATCACAGCCTCATGGAGTGCGGGCGTCCAGCCAGGCCCGGCGACAGCACTGGGGCGAGCCAGGAGTTCGTGAGGCCAATGCTGCAGGACGGCGTCCCGTTGCGGCACGGGCAGTGCGGCGAGGAGCAGGCTCTGCACCGCGGGGGCCTCGTCTGCAAGTACCAAGCAAAGGGCTCGCGCCTCGCCCGTCGACATCGGATGGTCCGGCGCAGCCTCGCTCAGCGCAACCCGGATCACCTCGTCATCGGGCGGTATGCCCAGCTCGCTCAACTCGGCCAGAAGCTCGCCCAGCGTCTGCCGAGACTGCACCGGCAGCTGATTCAGCAGCCATTCGCGATCCGCTTGGCCAAGCGCATGCAGGGCCAGCGCGGCGCGGCGCAAGCCTGCAGGAGTGTCCGAATCCAGGTTCATGCCTGCGGTTCCAGCCATTGCTTCAGCTTGGCCAGCATGGCCTCGCGCTCACGCTCGCTGAGCGAGGGCCCGACAGCAGCCTTCGGCGTACGCCGGGTCCACCACAGCACGCCGACGACAACCAGCGTCAGGGCCAGCATGACGGTGAGAACCGCCGCCACTGGCGCCGCTGCCCGCTCGGCGACAGGCTCGCTGGAACGCGCGCGCGGAGTGAGCGGTTGGGGCGTGGTGACAGCTACCTGGCTGGCCGCCGCAACCGGCACAGATGCGGCCGCTCCCAGTTCGGCCATCGAATGCACCGCCACCACGTCGCCACGCGAAGGTTGGAGGCCCACGGCCGTCGCGACAAGTTGGCGCACGCGCGCAATCTCAGCTTCTCCCAGATTGCGCCTGACCACGACCGCCACGTTGAGATGCGAGATCTGGCCGCCCTGCGACACCGTCTGCGCCACGCGCTTGCCAGGCTGGTAGTCGGTCTCCTGGGTCTGCACCTGCGTGGAAGCGCCGCCATTCGCGTTCGCGTCGCCAGCAGGCTCCTTGACCACGGTGCGTTCACGCGTGATGACACCCGCGAGATGACCTCCGCGCTCGCCTTGCGGCGCGCCCAAGACTTCTTCCGTCGTCACGCGCGACTGTTCGTGATTGAGCACCACGTCCACCGCGACCATCGCTTCGCCAGGCTGGAACATCTGGTCGAGCAGGCGCGCCGCCTTGCGCGAGAGATGCGCTTCCAGGCCCTGGCGCGCATCGAGCTGGCCGGCTGCCTGGGTCGTGTCCTCACCACCGGCCTTCGACAACACGACACCGTGCTGGTCCAGCACCGTGACGTCATCAGGCTTGATTTCAGGCACAGACGCCGCAATCAGGCGTTGGATGCCCACGACCTGATCGGCACGCAGGGCCTGGCCGCCCTTGAGAGACACGCTGACCGACGCCTTGGCCTTGGGGCCGTCCTTGCGAAACAGGGTCTGATCAGGCAGCGCCAGGTGAATCCGGGCGTCCTGGACCTGGTCGATGGCGAGGATGGTTCTCGTCAACTCACCCTGCAGCGCGCGCTGGTAGTTGACCTTCTGCACAAAGTCGCTGACGCCGAAATCAGCGTTGTTGAAGAGCTCGAACCCCACGGCGCCATGCAACGGCAGCTGCTTGCCCATCACCGCCAGCCGCGTGCGGTGCACGCTGTCCGCCGCGACGAGGATGGCGCGGCCATCCTCGCTCAGGCTGTAGGGTTGCTTGAGTTTGTCCAGCTCGGCGGTCAGCACCGCCGCGTCACGCTCGGCCAGGTCGGAGAACAAGACCGCCTTGGGTGCGCGCTGGGCCCACCATGCAAAAGCCAGGACGATTGCAAGGATGGCTGCCAAGCCCAGGCCAAAGCCCAGCTTCTTGCGGGCCGACCATCCAGCGAAGAAACCGCCCAACATCGCGGTTCGAGATTGCGTTGCCATCAAATTACACCTGCATGCGCATCACTTCTTGATACGCCTCCAACACTCGGGACCGCACCTGACTGGCAACTTGAAGCGCCAACCGGGCCTGCTCCAGTTGCAACATCACGTCGTGCAGGTTTTCGGCCGTACCCGACGCCAGCTTGTTGATGCCTTGCTCAGCGCTGACCAGTTGCGTGTTCAGGCTGCCAAGCTCCCGCTCCACCCAGTTTGCAAAGCCCGGTGCCGCAGCACCCGTGACGCCAACTTGCGGCGTCTGCAGCGCCTGGGGCTGAATGGCCTCAAGGGCCTCGATTGCTTGAAAGCTCATCCCTGGCCTCCCAGATCCAGCGCCTTGGCGGCCATGGCCCTGGCGGTACTCGCCACCGCCACGTTCGCTTCGTAGGCCCGCAGCGCCGTGCTCACGCTGACCATTTCGGTGGCCTGATCGACCGGGGCGTAGGCCACGAACCCCTGTGCATTGGCATGGGGATGCCCTGGGTCATGCACCAGGCGAGCAGCCAGATCCGCCGCAACAAGCTTGACTTCGCGTGGCAGCACCGCAGGCTCGGCAAGCCCCAGCGCGCGATTGAAGTTCACCTGCAGGGGTTGGGCGACAACCTTTTGAACCGCATAGGGCGCCTGACCGGCGGGCGCACTGCTGTGCATGTTCGCGAGATTGAGCGCGGCGACATCGACGCGGCGCTTCTCGAAGTCCATGCCGGCGGCGGCAATCTGAAATACGGCGCGGTAGTCCATCAGCGACGACCTTCCTGCACGGCCACGGAAAGGATGCTCAGCTGCCGGCCCATGGCCTTCAGGAGCGCCTGGTACTGCAAGCTGTTGCTTGACAGCGCAGCCATCTCGGCATCGAGCGCGATAGCGCTGTCAGTCGTGGCCACAACCTGTGGCGCCGGAACGTTCTCGGCCTTGAAGCCGCGGCCCGCCGCCAGTTCGGTCTGGACGTCGCCGAGCAGCTCTTCGAACTGCACACGCAGGGCCTTGGCGCCAGTGACGTTGGCGTTCGCGATGTTCTGCGCAATGGCCTGGTGCCTCATCGCGCCGGCATCCAGGGCACGGCTCACCAGTTGCAAGGTGGCAGGGTCAATGAAGTTCAAGAGTGCTCCCTGGGTTTACTGAACGATCAACTCGGCATGCAGGGCACCCGCCGCCTTGATCGCCTGAAGAATGGAAATCATGTCGCGCGGCGCCGTCTTGCCTTTGGCCAGCAACTGAACCAAATCGGACACCCGTGTCGGCCCGGCCGGTACGAACTTGGGTGCCACCGGTTCCTGCACCCGCAGCTGGCTGTTCGTATAGACCTCGGTCCTGACGCCCGCGCCGGGCGCACGCAAAAGCATGGGCTGGGACACCGCGGTTTCGGCGGTGACGGTCACCTTGGTCTCGCCCACGACGACGGCCACCGGCGAAATGCGCACATCGCCACCGGCGACGAGGGTGCCGGTGCGCTCGTTGATGACGACACGCGCGTGATGGTCCGGCTCGACGGCCAGCGCTTCGATCTGCCGCACGAAGGCAGGCACCTTGGCGCGATAGCCGCGCGGGACCTGCACTTCGACGGCGCCGGCATCGCGCACCTCAGCCAGCTCGGCACCAAAGCTCTCGTTGATGCGGTCCGCCATGCGGCCGGCGGTGCCGAAGTCGGCCTGGTTCAGCACCAGCGAAAGCACGGGCTGAGCTTCCGGCTCCTCCTGCAATGCCACTTCGACCGTGCCGCCGCCGCTGATGAGCCCGGCCGTCGGGTGGTTCTTCTGCACCTGGTTGCCCTGCGCGTCGTGCCGGAAGCCGCCCACCGTCATCGCTCCCTGGGCCAGCACATAGACACGGCCGTCCGCGCCCTTGAGCGGAGCCATCAGCAAGGTGCCGCCCTCGAGGCTGCGTGCGTCGCCCACGGAGCTCACCGAGACGTCGACGTGGTCCCCCGGGCGGGCATAGGCCGGCAGGCTCGCGGTGACCATCACGACCGCGACGTTGCGGCTGGCGATGTCATCCGACGCAATGTTGAGATCGAACCGATTCAAAAGGTTGGACAGCGTGACGCGCGTCGCCTTGCTGCGCGAGCTGTCGCCGGACCCGGACAGGCCGGTCACCACGCCATAGCCCACCAGGGCGTTCTCGCGCTGGGCACCGACGCGAGCAAGGTCCTTGAGCCGCACAGACTGTGCCTGGGCGGGCAGCACGGTGGCCAGAGCAAGGCAGAGGAATATCGCCGCACGCATGTCAAATCCCGAAAAGGCTCAGCAGCTTCTGCCACCAGCGGGGGCGCTGCATATCGCCGAGCACGCCGTCACCCACGAAAGCCAGCCTGGCGTCGGCCAGCCGGCTCGACAGCACGACGTTCTGCTCGCTGACATCACGCGGGCGCACGCGCCCCTCGGCGCGGATCGTCTGCTTCTCACCATTGATCTCGAGCAGCTGCTCGCCCCCCACACGCAGGTCGCCGTTGGGCAAAACCTCCCGAACCAGCACCGTGATCTGCGCCAGCACACGGCCGGCACGCTGCGTGCGGCCGGTGCCGTTGAAGTCGTTGCTGGCCGTGGCACCCGCGCTCTTGTTCCAGCTGGGCAGGCTGATACCGAGGCCCACGCTGGAATCGCGGTTCGTGCCGGTATCGGCCGACGTCGTGGCCGACGTGCTTTCGTAAACCATGATCGTCAGCACTTCGCCGACCTCGAAGCGACGCCGGTCGGCGGTGAGCGACTGGAACTGCGCGTCGGAATACAGGCTGCCCCGTGCTCGCGGGCGTGGCGCCGGCCCCGCTGGCGCGACCGGGCTGGCCGATGCCGCTGCTGGCGGCGCGGCCACGCTCTCAGCCTGGGGCGCCGGGGCATCGAACTGGTCGGCACATGCCCCGGCGCAGAACAAGGCCAAGGTGGCGAAAAGGATCTTCATTCGCTCACCACCATCAAGGTTTTCGCATCGACCAGCCGCCCTTCAAGCGGCGTGGTGCGGCCGGTTGCCTGCGCTCTCGCAACTTCACCAACGCGACTTGGTGCCAACAGCTGCGCGGGCATACGAATCTCCATCGCACCCTGCGCCAGAACGGCGGTGACGCGGTCGCCCCGCACCAGCGCGCCGGCAGGCAGCAGAGCGGCAGCGGTCAGGATGTCCCCGGCTCGCACGGCGCTGCGCAGTCGCCCCTGCGGTTGGGCCTGCGCATCCGCGGCCTGCACGGCCATTCCCTCGGGCCAGCGCCGCGACTGCAACTCCAGATCGCCCGGCTGAAGTTCGGCTCCCGGCTCCAGATTGCGCACACCGACCCAGGCCGGCGCCGTCCAGGCCACGGACAACGGCACCTGCTGGACATAGGAACGCCCCTGGCCGACCTGCACACGCACGGGCCAGGTCAAGGCCCCGCTGCGCGGCACCTGCCCCTTGGGCCAGTCCATGGCGCTCAACGAAGCGTCGGCCGGCAAGGGTTGGCCCACCGAGGCGCGGCAGCGCATGTCGGCAGCCAGGCCGCGGGCTTGGGCAAACCGCTGCAGGCCTGCCTCGGCCACATCGCACAAGGGATTGGCCTGAGCGCAAGCGGCAAGGGTCATGCCGCAGATCGCAAGGACGACGGCGCGGTTCATTTGCGCAGGTTGTTGGTCATGCCGGCGATCTCATCGGCCGCCTGCATGACCTTGACGTTCATTTCGTAGGCGCGTTGGGCCACCATCAGCTGCACCATCTCTTCCACCAGCTGGACGTTGGATGCCTCCTGATAGCCCTGCTTCACGCGCCCTGCTCCGGCTTCGCCGGGAGGTGCCAACGTGGCCTCGCCTGAACCCGCACTGGCTCGCCACAGGCCCTCGCCGGTCGGCGTCAGCGCGGAGGGGCTGGCGAACACGGTCAGCTCGATGCGCCCCAAGGTCGTGATGCGGCCGGCGTCATCACGCCCCGTGACCTGGCCGTCTTCGCCAATGCTGAGGCTGCGAACGTCGGTGGGCACATGGATGTGCTGGCGCAGCACAAAGCCGTCAGACGCCGCCAGCAACCGGTCGGCGTTGATCTCAAGCCGGGCACTGCGCGTGAACGCCGGGCTGCCGTCGGGCAGTTGCACCTCAAGGAAGCCGTCACCCTGGACGGCGACGGACATCGTGTCGTCGACGCGGCGCAGCTCGCCCGCCACGAAGGAGCGCTGCACGGCGCCGATCTTGACGCCGGCCGACACCGTCGAAACCTCGGCCGACTGCTGGCCATCGAGGCCGGCGCTGACCAGGTCGCCAAAGCGCAGGTTGCTGCGCTTGAAGCCCGGTGTGCTGGCATTCGCGACGTTGTTTGCAATCGTGTCGAGCTGGGCCGTCTGGGCCTTCATCCCCGTCGCGGCGATGTAGAGGGCGTCGTTCATGTGTTCTCCCCGAAGCGACGGATCGCGGTCGCCTGCATGTCGTCGGCGGCCTGGAACAGGCGCACCATGGTTTCGGCGTGGCGGGTGGTGCTCATCAAGGTCACCATCTCCTGGCTGGGGACAACGTTGGATTGCTCCAGGTGCCCGCTGCGCACGCCAATCGCTGCAGACTCGGCTTCCCATTGGCTGTTGTCCGCGGCATAGAGCCCGTCACCCAAGGGACGCAGGGCCACATTGGCCTTGGTGCCGATGAGTCGCAGCGCGTCGAGCACCTGGCCCTGCTGCTTGAGCTGGCCCTGGGCATCGATCTCCAAGCCGGCGCGTTGGTCCGCGCGCAGACTGATCGCTCCGCGGGTGCCCATGACCTTGTGGCCTGCCAGCGTGCGCAGCAGCCCTTGCGCGTCGATCTGAAGCGTGCCTTGGCGGCTCAATGCCTGGCTGCCGTCATCGGCCTCGAGCAGCAGATAGCGCCCGTCTGGCAGGGCAACATCCAGCGCCTGGCCGGTCGCATTGAGCTTGCCTGTGCGGGCGTCTGTCTGCACTTGCAGTTCGCTCGTTGCGCTCATCAGGTCGGCGAACGGCATCTGTACCGCGACCTGGCGCTTGTAGCCTGGCGTGGAGAGGTTGGCGACGTTGTGGCTGGTCAGCTTGAGCCGATCCAGGTCGTGCTGCAAGCCGATGGCAGCAATTTCCATGGCGTTCATGTAGAGCTTTCGTTGGTTGGCAGGTTGAGGCTGCCAAAGGCCTTGAGCGAGATCAGGTTGGGCACCTCGGTGACGGCCAGGATGCGCATGTGCGGCAGCGCACGCTCCGTGAGGCTGCGCAGATGGCGCCGCAGGTCAGGTGCGCAGAGCAGCACGGGCAGCAAGTTGCTGCGCACCATCTGCTCGGCCAGCACGATGGCCCGCGCCAGCAACTGCTCGACAAAACGGGGATCGGTCGGCGTGGCGTCCTGCGTGCCCTGGCGCAGGCGTTGCTCCACGGTCGGGTCGAGCGTCAGCACGTGCAGGGCCTGGGCCTCGCCCATGAGCTGCTGGCAGATCGACGCCCCGAGCCGCTGTCGTACCGCTTCAGTGAGCAGTGCCGCATCCTTGGTGCCCCGGCCCGCGTCGGCCAGCGTCTCGATGATGCCCTCGACCTGCACCAGGCTGACCTTTTCGCGCAGCAGGGCTTGGAAGACCTTCTGCACATCGACGACGCCCAGCACCGTGGGCACCAGTTCTTCAACCAGCCCCGGCTGCGCCTCGCGGACGCGATTGAGCAGGCGGTCCGTCTCGGCACGCGTGACCAGGTTGGCGCAATGCTGGCGCACCGTCTCGCTCAGATGGGTGACGAAGACCGTGGGCGTATCGACCAGCGTGTAGCGCGCCGCGCGCGCCTTCTCGCGCTCACTTTCTTCGATCCACACGGCCGGCAGCCCGTAGGTCGGCTCCCGCGTCTCGATGCCCTTGAGGTGCTTGGTATCGCCGCTGGGATGGATGGCCAGCAGCTTGTCCTCGTGCAGCTCGCCGCGGCCATAGACCACGCCGTAGATCGCAAGCTCGTAGGCATTCGCCGCCAGGCGGGCTTCGTTGATGAAGCGCACAGCGGGCAGCAGCAGCCCGAAGTCCTGGGCGAACTGCTTGCGCAGCGCGGCGATGCGCTGCATGAAGGCCGATTCCTCGCCTTGGGCCAACGTGGAAAGCGCGCTGCCGATGCGCACCTCGACCGGATGGACCCGCGGCACCAGATCGTCGCCCTTGGGCTGTTCTTCTGTCGAGGTGTCGGCTGCTGCCTCATTGGCGTCGCGGTCGCGCAGGCCGGCCATCAGGGCCAGCAGAGCAAGGACAGCCGCCACCGTGAGCACGGGCAGCGCGGGAATGCCCGGCAGCATCAACAGCACCATCAACGCGCCCACTACCAGCCAGATCGCCTTTGGGAAGCTGGTGAGCTGCTTGAGCACCTCGCCGCTGAGGTTGCTGTCCGAGGCCGAGCGGGTGACGATGATGCCGGTGCCGACTGAAATGACCAGCGCCGGAATCTGCGTGACGATGCCGTCGCCCACGGTCAGCAGCGTGAAGGTCTGCAGCGCCTCGCTCCAGCCCATGCCGCGCTGCATCACGCCGATGACGAGGCCGCCGACGATGTTGATGAGCAGGATGATGATGCCGGCCACGGCATCGCCCTTGACGAACTTGCTGGCACCGTCCATGGCACCGTAGAACGCCGCCTGGCGCTCCAGCGTCTTGCGGCGCGCTTGAGCTTCGGCCTGGTCGATGAAGCCCATGTTCAGGTCGGCATCGATGCTCATCTGCTGGCCGGGCATGCTGTCCAGCGTGAAGCGCGCCGCCACCTCCGACACACGCTGCGCGCCACTGGTCACGACGACGTACTGCACGACGACCAGGATCAGGAAGACGATCAGGCCAATGACGAAGTTGCCCGCGACGACATAGGAGCCCACCGCCCCAATCACCTGGCCGGCGCCAGCGTCCGTCAGGATCAGGCGCGTGGCGGCGACGTTCAGAGACAGCCGGAACAGCGTGGCGATCAGCAGCAGCGACGGGAAGGTCGAGAACTCCACCGGCCGATGCATGTAGAAGGTCAGCATCAGCAGCGTCAGCGCGAAGCCGACGTTGGCCAGGATCAGGAAGTCCAGCAGGCCCGCGGGGATGGGCGCGAACAGTATCGTGAGCACGCCCAGCACCAGCACGACGAGCAACACGTCGGAATGGCGGCCGAACGCCTGGCGCAAGCTGTTCATGCCGGCCTCATGCCGCTGCGGGCTTCACGCAGGCTGCGCAGCCACACCAGGATGCGCGCCACCGGCGGGTACCACTGTTCTGGCACATAGGCATCCTGCGGCACCTCCTTGTAGAGGGCCCGGGCCAGGCGCGGGCTGTGCACGATGGGCACGCCGGCCTTGTTGGCGGCGCGGCGGATCTGCCGCGCCAACATGCCCGCGCCCTTGGCCACGACCAGCGGCGCAGGCGTCACGCCATGCTCGTAGCGGAGCGCCACGGCCACGTGCGTGGGGTTGGTGACCACCACCTGTGCCTGCGGCACCTTCTGCACCGAGCTGGCGGCCTTCAGGAACTGCATGCGGATTTCGCGCTGGCGGTTGCGGATGCGCGGGTCACCTTCGCGGTTCTTGTGCTCGTCCTCGATCTCCCGCTTGCTCATGCGCAGGTTGCGCAGGAAGTCCCAACGCACGAACAGCAGGTCCACCAGCACGAAAACGAGCAGCACCGCGCACAACTTGGCCATCAGGCCGCCAGAGGACTCCATCACGCGAAAGAGCAGCGCCTTGCCCGGCAGCCCCAGCAGCTTCAAGGCGCCCGGCATCAATGCATGGAGCGCCAGATAGGCCGTACCCATCAGCGCTGCCAGCTTGAACGTGCTCTTGAAAGCCTCATAGATCACGCGCATCGAGAACAGCTTCTGGAAGCCCTGCGCCGGGTTCAGCCGCGTGAAGTCCGGCGTGATCGGCGACGACGAGAACACCAGCCCGCCGCTTTGAAGCAGCCCGGCCATCAGTGCCACAACCACCACGGCGAACAGCAACGGCGCCAGCACGAGCATGGCTTCGTGCAGCTCTTTCCCGATCAACTGCGAAGCAGCGGCGGGATCGTCCATCAGACTGGGTGCCGACGCCAACCCGCGCGCCAGCAGACTCGCCAGCCCTTTGACGGCCGGCGCCAGCATGGCGTAGCAGGCCAGCATCGCCGTCACCAGCACCGCAAAGCTCGCTGCGTCCTGGCTGCGCGCCACCTGGCCGCGCTTGCGCGCCTCGTCGAGCTTGTGGGGCGTCGCCTGCTCATTGCGGTCGAGGTCCTGCTCTCGGCTCATTGATGCACCCTTCGGCCTGCGGCCTGTCCCGCCAGGCGGGAGCGAGCTTGCTTGGGACGGCCCGGCGCTGCGCTCATGGCTGCACAACCTGCCAGAAGTCGAACACGCTGGCGTAGAGCCTTCTGAGCGCAGGCGCCATGCCGGGTGCGGCGATGGCCAGCGTCGACAGCCCCACCAGAGCTTTCACCGGCATGCCGATGAACAGCACATTCATCTGCGGCAGCACCCGCGAAACGAAGTCCAGCACCAGCTCGATCAGCAGCAGCATGAACATCGCAGGCGCGACCAGGACGACCGTCATGCTGAACATCGCACCCATGGCGCGCGCCAGGGCCGAGGCATCGGGCAAGCGCCAAAGCGCGCCGGGTGGCACCCATTGCGCGACCTGCGCGATGCCACGCAGCAGCGCATGGTGCCCGTCGACACCGAAGAACACGCTCATGCCCACCAGGGTCAGCGCAACGCCCATCACGGGCACGTTGGCGCGCGTCACGGGGTCGAGTACCGTCGCCATGCCAAAGCCCATCTGCAGGTCCAGCAGCCGCCCCGCCATGGCGAGCGCGGCAAAGGCCGCGTGCAGAGACAGGCCGAGGAGTGCCCCCAAGGCGGCTTCACTCAGCAACAACAGGAATAGCCCGCCCAACCCCGCCGGCACGGGCGTGCGCAAGCCGAGCGCGGCACACAGGCTGCCAGACAGCGCGAGCGTGAACAGCACCCAGAAGATGGGCGGCGCCTTGACGGCCTGAGCCAGCGGGCTCAGGGTCAACAGGGCGCCAAGCCGCGCCCACAACAGGAGCACGGCCACCGCCCAGGCGGGGTCGATCGAGGGCATTGCAGTCACACCAGTCGGGGAATCGCGCGGATCAGAGCGCTGCTGTAGGCCACGAGCTGGCCCAGCATCCACGGCCCCGCCAGCACCAGCACCGCCACGCTGGCCAGCAGCTTGGGGATGAAGGTGAGCGACATCTCCTGGATCTGCGTGACCACCTGGAAGATGCTCACGCCCAAACCCACGATCAAGACGGTCAACAGCAGCGGCGCGGAGACCATCACGGCCTTCCACATCAGCTGCGCGAATAGCTGCAGCGAAACATCTGGCGTCACAGCGCCACCCTCCCCAAAGCGTGCCCCGCTTGTTTTTCGTACGTCGGCGGTTTTGTTTTGCCGATCTTGCGAGGCGCGATTGTTCCGGCGAATCCGCGTTCGATTTAGCGGTTAGGGCCCCGTGCTTCAGGGGGGCGGGCACCTAGGCAGGGGGTGGGTATGCCGCGGGTTCACACCATGTAAACGGTTACGCGAACGCAGCGCCTGCGAGGATGGGTTGCGCGTGGATGCCGGCAGCTCCGCCGACGCTCTGAGCGACTCGAATTTCCAGCCGAAGCTGTCAGCCCTTAGCGGGTGTCAGTGTGGCTTGCCGCTCTGGGTATAGGCCGAAATGAAGAGATGGCTCGGGTCCGAGTCCGCTTCTGGGCCTTGCACTTCAGCAACCGGCGCGGGTGGCGTTTCGGCGGACGCCGGTGTTGCACTTGCCAAGGGCGGGTTCACACGGCCGGGCAGGTGTTCGATGGCATCGATGATGCGGCATATCTCCGCGTTCAGCGGCGCGTTCTCCTGGTTTTTGGCGACCCCTTCACCCAGGACCTGGATCGCCGCGTCGAACTCGTCAGCGATGAGATGCCGCATGCCGCGCTCGAACGTCCCCAGATAGGCCTGCGGGTGCCGCTCTCCCAACTCGGCCAGCGGCTGCCAGACCGCCTTGGCAGCCTCATGCTCCTGGGTCGTCACATGCAGCATGCCGAGCTGGAACCGCGCCAGCGGGAAGTCCGCCCCTCGCTCCACGGCCCTGGCCATGCTGGCCTTGGCCTCCTGCACCAGGCCGATCTGGGCGTACTCGCTGCCCAGCATGAACAGCGCCTGGGCCGACACGTCGGCACGACTGGCGGCTTCCTTCAGATAAGCCAGTGCGTGCCCTGCGTCTTTGCGGCGCGAGGCGTCCAGGGCCAAGGCGAGGAGTTCGGCTTGGGTCAAGTTGAGGAAAACGTCCGACATGGAGAGCGGGGGGGGCGGTTGAGGCAGAAGCTAGGCGCGAGATTGTGCGGCGATCGAGCGTCCTCGCCGGACGCCCTGAATGAGGGGTGGCCCGCGTCAGCATGCGTTGGAGCGCCGGGCAGCGCTCGCAGAAGGGACGGCGCGGGCAAGGCCGAATTGGGGTTGGAACAACCATGAGACCTGAATGCCTGCCCGCGTCGATCCCACCCTGGAGTTGAAGGAGTTCGCAGCGCCCGCAGCGTGAGCCAGATGGGGTTGGAGCGTGTCGCGCGTGGCGACCACGGGCACGTAGCCACAAGACCTGTGCGGGGCCGTCGCGCCCCGCAATGAGTGGAAGCGATCGCGGTCGGTTTCGTCGGCAAAGATGTCTTCCCGCCGATCCCCTCGCGCCGTGAGGTGATACGGCGCGCCAGGGAACTCGATGCGCAGCTTGCGGGACATGCGCGGGCTTTGTCAGAAAAGGCAAGAGGGGTTAAAAGTTAAGACTTGACCCCTAACCATGGGTACTGCCCGCTGTCCTGCGGCAGCGGCTACCGACTCAGGAATCCAACTGCTGGACCGAGGAACACCACGCCGCGCTCAACCAGACTGGGAAGCTCTTCTTGAGTAGGTAGTTCCTCCACCGCCTCAGGCCATGCCGCTTGGATGTACTTCGTCCACCCGGACATGTCGAGCTCACGGACCTGGTCTGACGCCAAATCGTCATACCCATAGTTAAGACGCTCCACAGCAATTTTCGCGCGCTTGACCGCGTTCAACGGGTCCGTAGCAGCGACGTAGCACGCAATAACCGCACCCGCAAAGTCACTTGGCAAGCCGCACCCATCTCGATTCAAGACGCGAACCTGCACCTCATATAGCGCGTTAGTCATGGCTCATCAAAAAATAGTTGCATCCCCGTTCCGGGAATTATGTTGCGCCGCAGCGCGTCGATTTGGGTCGGCCTCAACCCGTACTGGTCCGCTGCCTTTGTTGGGTCTGCACGTAGGGGTGCTCCAGGGAAGTCCGTTTTCCAATCTTCCGGCACGGCAGTCGAACGGAGTTCGTTAAGGAAGCTTCGTGGGACCTGGAACGCACGAACCGTGCTACTTTCAGCGCCTCGGTCGATTCGCTGCTGCATAAATTCAGTGGCTCTCGCCGCGTCAAACCCGACGTACAGCGCGCGCTCGGGGCCGCGCCCCTTATTGGTCAGCACCTCCGGAAGCGTTACGTTATTCATCGCGTCGATAAAAACGCGCTGCGACCTTCCGCTGGTTGCTTCAGCACGGTACACCAGGACGTTGTCCGGGGCCAACTTGGTCTGCACGCCTGTGAACGCGGCGGACACTTGATTGCGGGCTGCATAGGCGCCTCCCCACGAACCAATTGCTCCATCTAGCTGCTGCCCCACTTGGGCGGCGTAGTACTGGTCACGGGCACTTGAGTTCCGTGTCATCAGCACAGAAGCTGCACCAATCGGGCCACCGGCTGCAGCATCAATCCTCGCCAAGACTGGATTGGGCTGCGGGAATACGCGCGCATAAACGGCTGCCCGCGCTGCGTCGGAAGGCTCGTAGTTCAGATGTGCCCATGCCTGCGACCAGTTGCCCTGACGAGCTGCATCCCAAGCTTCTCCGAAGATGTTGAGCGTTCCAGCGACTGCCTTGGCATCGTTAGAGGACTGCAGCGCAGCCGCGAGGCTCGGGACGGAGCCAATCTCCCCGAGCGAGCCTCCTGCAACGGGCGCCAGCGACAGGTCTTCCGCCGTGATTCTCTGAACGGCTTCGAGCGACGAGCCTGCAAGCGTTCGGATGCCTCCACCGGGTGCCCCGGGGCCGTTCAACGCCTCCTTCAACATGGCGATGGTGTCCGACATGTAGGCGATGCGGTCTTTGACCTCTGCCTCTCGACTCAGCTTCTCCAGCTGCGCATCGCTCGTGCGGTCGCCCAAGGTGAGCCGGTCCCTGCCAAGCCCACTAAAGCCCGGGGCAGCAGCAACCAAGACGTCGTTGCTCGTGTCACGGGGCGCCCCTGTGCCGGACATCATGCCGACCAGTTGGCCGTAGAAGTCCTTTGCGATGGACTGTGCCGGGGTGAGCGACATGGCGTTGTCGCTTTCGATGTCCGAGCCATTGCGGTAGTCCGCCGACGACCACGGCCCTTGGCCCTGCGTTGACTGGCTGGCCAGACTGCCACCAATGGCATTGCCAAACGCGCCCAGCGCCGTCTCGCGCCACCAGAACGCGTCGACATTCACTGCTCCCAAGCGCACACCCTCGCCCACCGTTGACATGTGCTGGGCCAACGTTACCGAGCCCCCGCCTGTGACGGCGTAGACCGCGTCCTTCACGTCGTTGCGGTAGCGCGGGTCGTTGAACAAATCCTTGAGGAGTTGCCGATCCTTGGCCGGGTCTCCCGTGGGCTTGGGCGGTGGTGGCGGTGCGTTGTTCTTCTGCGCCTCGGCTGCCTGGTTGCGCAATGACAAAGCCGCACTCTGCTGATACATCGTCATGGAGAACATGGCCTGAGAAGCGACGATTTGCTCGCTCATCTGCATCATCCAATTGCCCGTGGCCAAGTTGTTCATAGCGCTGCCGATCGAGCGCTGGATGTCCTCGCCCAGCTTCTTGAACCCCGCCGTGTTGGCCTCGGACCAGTTCGGGTCCACGTTGCCGATAGCCTCGCCGGGGTTGTAGGGTCGCCAGGTCTGGCTGTTGTTGTGGATGTTCGTGACCTTGTTAGGGATCACGACCACCTGCCCGACAATCAGCGAGCTGTCATTGAGCATGCCGTTGGCCTCGGCGAGGATGTACCAGAGGCTCGAGTCACCCCACAAGGCCTGCGCAATGGTGCGTAGCGTCTCGCCGTTGCGGCGCACGGTGTAGGCGCCGGCGGCAGCACCCGGATAGCTGGCGTTGATGGGCTCGTAGTTCTGATCGAAGTCGGCGCTGGTGACTGGGCTGGGGTGTTTGTAGCGCTCACGGCGCGCCTCGGCGTCTTCAGCCCCCCGGTGGGCAAGCTGCTCGGCGTAGCTCACACGCAGCTTGTCGTCGGGGGTGTTACCCACGTCGCCGATACGGTGCCCATCCGCATAGTAGAAGTAGTGGGCCATACCGGTGCTGGTGCGCTGCAACACCTGGCCATTGGCGTTGTTGACGTAGATCTGGGTCACGCCGGTACCCGTATCGGTGTTGCTCTTGAGGTGACCGTTGACGTTGTAGCCCAGCGTGCTGGTCGTGTTCTGGTTGAGCATGTACTTGGTGATGACGGATTGCTTGGCGTCATCCCAGTAGTCATAGGCGTAAGTCGTGGTGGTGCTGACCGTCAGGGGCTGGCCAGGCTGAGGGGCTGGCGTCTGGAGAATGCTCGCCAGCTGTCCCGCGCCGGTCTGGTTGGCGTCGGTCAGGACGTCGTTCGTGCCTTTCGTCGCGTCGAACTTTTGGTAGTAGCGATAGCTGAGGGTGTAGTTGTTGCTGGTGTCCGTGGGATTGAGGCTATTGCTGCTGACAAACTTCTGCGTGAGCAGCCGGTTGTCGTTGTCGTAGCTGCTGGAGGTGGACTGAATCGTGCGGTTGTCGGCACTCCATTCCTTGTACTCGACGGTGCGGCCAATGGCATCGACACGGCGGCGCGCGCGCAGTTGCGGGGCGGTGATGGCCGCGGTCTTGATGTAGGTGTCTTCGAGATAGCCGTCGGAGCTGTAGGTGTAGGTCTCGACGGTGCCATCGACCGTGGTGGCCGAGGTGCGCTGGCCGGCCTTGTCATAGCCGATCTTGACGGCCTGAGAGCCAGCAAAACCCAAACCGATGCTGGCGCCAGCGTCGGTTTCGGACGTGCCGCGGCGGTTGAGCATGCCTTTGGTGGTGGTGAATCGGTCGGCTTCGTCGTAGGTGTAGTAGAAGACGTCTTCACCACGCACGCTGCGGTCCAGCGGATTCCAGTAGAAAGCGTGCACGGCGCGGCGGTTGCCCACGGCGTCGTACTCGTAGCGCACGTCATGGGTACGGGACAAGTCGTAGCCGGTGCCTTCTACAACGCCGTCCCACACGCGGGCGACGCGACCGAGTTCGTCGTAGGCGATCGTGCTGGTCTGGTAGCTGCTGCTGACGGTTGTGTTGTCGTCAAGCAGTTGAACGTAGGACTCGCTGGTGCGGTTGCCTGCGTCGTCGTATCCATAGCGGCTCAATACGTGCGTGGCCTGGTCACGCGCCTCAGCGATAAGGCCGTTTTGCAGGTAGCTGTACTCAATGTTCTGTCCACTGGCGGTGCTGGTCTGTTTCCACAGTTGGCCGGCCATGTTGTAGCTGTAGGTGAAGTCCCTGCCCTTCAGGTCGGCGTGCCACGTGGTGCGGCCAAAGTAGTCCGCCTTGTCGACCGTGGTGCGGCCATCGGCGCCAGTGGTTGTGAGCTTGTACCCGCCGACGCTGATTCCGCCCACACCCAACACGGCGCCAGCGCCGGTGGTGCTGGCTTCGACGTAGTCGTAGCGGTAGCCGGTTTCCAGGCCAGCGGCACTCCGTGCCTTGGTGATGCGACCCAGGTCGTCGTACCAGGTCTTGTCGACTTGACCGAGGGCGTCGGTGTGGCTGATTCGCCGGCCCAGCGCGTCATAGGCGTAGTAGATGAAAGTGTCGGCGGTGACCGGTGCGGTGCCGGAGAACTCGGTCGCGCCAAATTCCTGCACCCGGGACACGCCTTTGCGGTGTACCGAGGTCAATCGACCAAGCGCGTCGTAGCCCTGTTCGGTCTGCGCGTGGAGTGCGTTTTCGAGCAAGCGCACGTCCCCGAAGATGTCGGTGAGCTGCTTGCTTTGGCCATTGTCAGCAGCCCATTGAATGCGATTGGCGTCGCCATCGCCGTCGTAGTGGACCTTGCTCTGATGCTTGTTGGCGTCGGTGCTGACGGTCAGGCGCCCAAGCAGGTCGTATCCATACTCGGTGACCGGGCGGATACGGCGGATGAAGCCGTTTTCCATCGTCTCAAACGTCTGCGGATCCGTCTTCTTGATCAGCTTGCCGAGGGTGTTGTAGACGAACTCGGTTTTCACCGCATTGGCGTCGACAACATACGGGCTGGCGCCCTTGAGGCCGCTCGCGTCACTGCTGTAGAAGGCTACCTGGGCCTGGGCGCGCTCCAGCACGCGCTCATCAAATTCCGAGGCGATCTCACCAAAGGCATTCCAGGTCTGGAAGCGCTTGACTTGGGCGTCCTTGGTGATGGACACCACGTTCTGTTTGATCTCCCAGGGCTTCTCGGAGGAGCCACCCACCTTCATGGTGCCGTGCGTGACGATGGCGTTGCCGGCTTCGTCCATCACCGCCGCCTTCGAGGCGTTCAGCAGCGCAAGTTCGATGTTGTAGGTTTCCTCTGCGGCGATCGATCGGCTGTCAAAGGGCGTGGTCCAGGTGTACTGGTAATAACCGGTGACCTGATCGCCCACCCAGGCGCCCTCCATGTCCGGCGGGGTAACGGCAAGGCCGGTCGCCGTCGATGTGTAGGTGAGCCGCATGAATTTCGCGTCCCCGCGACCGGGCGAGCCCTTGAAGACAATGGGCTGCAGCGGCACGCGGTCTTGATACATCTTGGTGGGTACCACGGCCCCGTACTTCATCACCTGGAACTCGCCACCACCCTTGCTCAAAATGCCGCCGCTGGCCGTCTTGGCTTCGTAGGTGTACTCGTACTCCACCATGGAGCCGCCGTTCGGCGGCAGCAAGTTCGCCGAGGACAACTTCAGGCGGCTGCCGTCAATGACCAGGCCGTTGCCGCGACTGACCGGGGTCCAGGCACCGGTGGAGTTCTTCAGCCGGTACTTCAGCGTGAAGTCCGCCGAATTGGCCGGCGGCGTGAGCGTCAGGTAGTCCGGGATGACATCCGGCGCGGCCGTGGCGGATCTCATCGTGCCATCGGCGTTGAACTCGTACCAGCCCGTCCCTTTGGCCACGATGCTGCCATCGGCGCCCAGGGCCTCGTAGTACATGTTCCACACGCCGGTCTGGTTGGCGTAGACCGGCCAAGTCCAAGTCCCCGGCGCTGCGCCTGGCGGGCACCATTGCGTCAGATTGCCTCCGACATAGCGCGGATCGCCCTGCCCAGGTCGAAGCAGGCGCAGCAATGAAAGTGTCTTGGCGCCACCGGGCAGCGTGAGGATCACGCCGGGGGCCGGCGCATTCAGATCGCGAAGCGACGCATACCCACTCGCATACAGGTCGATATGGCCTTTGTACGCGACCGAGCTGCCGTATGCGTTGGCGGTGAAGCTCACCGTGATCGTGCGCATGCCGCTGGCAGGAACGAAATCCTGCAGGTTGATCAGCGTATTGGAGCCAGCGTCGTAGCGCCGCAGGTCCCGATCCGGCAGACCGGAGTACTGGCCATTGGGGCCTTGGCCCTCATCCTTGAGATCGATCCAGCCCGGGATGCTGGTGTTGAGAAATGGCAGCTGGACCCACGGGAAATACTTGGTCTGCGTAGTGACCATGCTGGCGACGTTTGCCGTGCCGTCGAATCCCGCCTCGCAAATGCCACTGGCATTGCCCAGGATGTTGCGTCTCTCCGTCGTGATGGTCGGCGCCCCGTAAACCGTGATGTCGTAGTTGATCGAGCGGGTCGAGAACTCGTAGAGCCCAGGCACAAGGGCTTTGATCGTTGCCCAGGGAATTGACAAATTTCCGCCGGCATACGTGGCGGTCAAGCCATACGGGAAGCTCAACGTTGAACCGTCAAGCGTCGCCTTGTACGTCGAACCATTCAGTCGAACATCCATGGTGATCACCGCCTGACTCGACAGCGCTGTGGAATATGCGAGCGGAATGTTCAGGCTTGGGACTGGCGAGGCCAGCGTCATGACCGTCGTCATCGCGCTATCCACGACCGCCACGCCATTGGTCACCGTGTAGCTGCTGCGATAGAGCTTGCCATCCGGAGACGCAACGATGATGGCCCATTGGCCCTCGCCCGCCGGCAGTGCGCCAGACACGGACTGGCCACCTTGTGCGGCAATACCCACGGTCGCCCAATCACCAATGCCCACCTTGCGGACATAGACAACCCCGCTTTGGCCGGGAAGCAGATCCCTTGAAAAGAGCAGGTACGTCGCATTGCCACCGCTGCCTGGGTCCTTCACGACGTCATTCGCCTGATTCACCTGGGCGGTTCGCTTGGCGGGCGCCAGGACGAAGAGTCGATCCATCTGGGCTACGCCGGAACTCGCTGGATACAGCGAACTGGCCGCCCCGCCGGTATTGGGATTGGCGTAGAAGGCGCCGCCCGTGCCCGTGATCTCGGTCGGGAGGTTCTTCAACGGATCGGGCGGCGCCACCGTGATCGCGCCGTACAGGTCGGTCATCTGCTTAACGAAGGCGGCCGACAGCGTGGTCTGGTCCTTCAGGTAGCTGATCTTGATGTCGGCCGTCTTGATCAGCAGGTTGCGATTGTTGTAGGCGCTGAAGCTGTGGATGAGCGTGGCGTCTACCGCCGCCGCATCCAGCGACACGGTGCGCAGATCGACGCCCGTGCTCGTGATCTGGCGCGTGGCATTGCCGTTGCGGTCGTAGATGTACAACCGCGTGACACCGTCGCCGCTGTTGCTGCGCTCGATCTTGCCGAGCGCGTTGTAGTCGATGCGTTCCTGCCATACGTCCGCAGTGCCCAGCCCCCGGGCCTCGACCTCGCCGAAGGCGTTGTAGCGCGTGCGCCGCACCTCGCCGGTGCCGATGTCGCTGGCCGTGGTCACGCGTCCCATGGCGTCGTAGACATAGGTCTTGATGACGTTGTGGGTCGCGCCATTCGCGTCGCTCACATTGATCGTGACGCGGCTGGGCTGGCCGTTGGTGCCGATGGCGTAACTCGTCAGGTTGCCGTTGGCATCGACGATGCCAGCGAGGTCGCCGTTGCGGTGGTCGTAGCGGTATTTGGTGACGCGGTCCTGGGAGGACGTCTCGCCGAGCTTGATGATGCGAGTGACGGCGCCCAAGCCGTCGTACTTGGTGTCCGTCGTCGGCTGGACATCGGTGCCCCGGTAGTCCTTGAAGGCGGGCGCGATACGCTGGGTCTCGTGGCCCAGCAGGTCGAACTTGACGGTGGTCTCGTTCCAGCCGGTGCCGCCCGTGCCGGCCCCCACATACTCGCGCGTCAAGCGCACTGCGTCCAGGCCGTTATAGAAGTATTGCGTGCGGGCCGTCTGCGAGCTGGTGCTGATGTTGCCGTTGGCGTCGACGACGCTCGCAGCAACGTCCAGCACGCGCTGCTCGGTGACCCGGCCCAGGCGGTCCAGGTCATATTCCGTCTTGCGGCGGTCGATCGGGCTCAGGTACCCCAGGATGCCCACCGGGTCGCGCAGCGCAGCATTCCTGGCGAAGTCATCCTGGCGCACGTATTGCGTTGAGGTCAAGGCTCCGGCGTAGCGAGTCTGGCTCGTGGCGGCCATGAAGTGGCGGCCATAGTCCCAGGCAGTGGCGTAGCCTTCCTGGTCGATGCTCAGGGTCTGGCGGCCCAGCTTGTCGTAGTACCGGTACACCGAATTGCCGCGCGCATCCGTGTCCTGCACGATGTTGCCGCTGGCGTCGTAGGCCAGCTTGCGCACCTTGATGACACCCGGCGTTTGCAGGGCGGTCGTGAAGTTGCTGTCGTCGCTGCCGGTGGATTCCCAGTAGCGCATGCCGACGACCTGGACTTCGACCATGCGGTTGAGCTGGTCGTACAGACGCAGTGTGGTGCGGTCCTTGCCAGCAGTCGTCTCGACCGGCGGCAAGTCGCCGCCCGCAGTTGCGGACGTCAAGGCCTTTGCCAGAGCCGTCTCGGTGAAGACGTTGCCGACCGCGTCCAGCGTGTAGGTGGTGTAGGCGCCGTCCGGCGCGACGCGAGCCACGACGTCGCCGCGCGCGTTGTAGTAGCTCAGGCTGCGGCTACCGCTGCCGCTGACGACGCCGCTTCCCGACCAGTTGCCGCGCCGCACGACTTCGACAACGCGGCCGAGGTGGTCGTAGCCGGTGTAGTCCACCGGCGTGTAGGAGACCGTGCTGCCGTCAGCGCTGACGGCCGTGTAGGCGCGGCCGATGCGGTACACGAGGCGGTTCGCTTCGTCGTAGCGCATTTCCGTGACACGCTCTTCAGGCAGACCGACGGCCTCGGTGGCCTTGACGCGGTTGCCGCGACTGTCGTACTCGTAGGCGTTGGTGACCTTGATCGCAAAGCCCTGGGCATTCTTGGCCTCAGCGCCCTCCTCGTTGGTCGAGATTACGGGCAGGGTCTCTTGGGTCAGCCGGCCGAGCTTGTCGTAGCTGTAGCTGGTGACGCCGCCCAGCTTGTTGATCGCCGCGTCGCGTTCGCCGAAGGCGTTGAGCGAGCCGGACGCGCCCTCGGTATAGGTCTCGTTGTCGCTGTTGGCCCATTCGGTCCGCGTCAGCAGCCGGTTGGCCTTGTCGTAGCTTGCGGACGCCACGCTGTCCAGAGCGTCGTTGGCCGCATAGGCCACGGGCTTGCCGGCCACAATCCCTGACACCTTGGCGTCCACGTGCCGGGAACTCTGAAGGTTGCCGAAGGCGTCGTAGGAGTAGACGGTGAGATAGCTTTCAGCGTCGATGCCCTGGACCAAGCGGTTGGCCTTGTCGAAGACCTGGTAGCTCTTGTTGCCGCGTGGGTCGGTGATGACCGATGCGTTGCCGAAGGCGTCGTATTCGGTGACGGTAATGACCTGGTTGTAGGTATCCAGGTACTGCTTGAACCGAATCACGCGACCCATCAGGTCGTAGGTGAACTCGGTGGAATAAATATTCTTCAGCGTTTCTTTCGCGCCCTCCGAGACGTCGCTGAGGGCCTCCATATAGCCCAGGCGTTTGCGCTCTGCGCGCTCCCAGGCCGTATCGCCTGTGGTGAGCGGCACGACGCGCGGATCGACAACCCACTGCAAATTTCCGCGTCCGTCGTACCGATACTTCGTCGTGGCCGCAGCAGCGCTGCCCGATGCGACCGTCATCTCGGTGCGCTGGCCTGCAGTGTTGTAGCTGTAGCTGGTGATGGTCTGTTCAGCCAGACCCTCCGCCTGAGTCACCGTCTTGACCCGCCCAGCTTCGTCGTAGGCGGTGACGGTCCTCACGCCATTGTCGGATTCGACGCTGAGACGGCCGGCCCGGTCGACCTGACGGCCGAAGGTGGCGACACCCGTCCGATTCATGGCCGCGATCGCGCTCGCCGTGGGCGTGCCGCTGAACGAGAGGCGATCAACATACCGCCGAGTGGTGATAGTGCCGCTGGCGTCGTCGTAGAGGGTCTCGGTGACGTAGCCTTCGGCATCGACGTGGAACTGCTCCCGGCCCATGGGGTCGTAGAGGAAGTAGTCGATGCGATCGCTGCTCAGCGCAAGCGTGACGCTGGGGTCAACACCGTCGGCCAGCGGCAAGGTGATTCGGTTGGCGTAGCGGCTTTGCTTGACGACGTGGCCGTTGCGGTCGTACTCGAAGCGGCTGACGGCACCCGTCGCATCGACGCTGTAGGTCAGGCGGCCGATGGCGTCGTAGCGGGCGTAGCTGTGCTGATTGAGCGGTTTTTCGGTAAGGCCAGCTGCCTGCGCGGCCAGCGCGTCCACGGTCGCTGCCGTTGGGCTACTGAGCTTGGTTTCGTAGCGCACGGTCTCCACGACCCGGTTGGCCTTGTCGTAGATGCGCCGGCTCACTTCGCCGGCCGCATTCACGCTGTAGGTGAGCCGCCCGTCCTTGTCGTAAACGAAAAGGTTGACCGCCTCTCCACCATCGATCAATGCATTGATCTTGGTGCTGAGTGCGCTGTCGAGGTCGGTCGCCCATCCCGCGCCCAGGCGGGTGGGCAGTGCAAGCGTGGCCTTGAGCTGGCCCTTGTCGTAGACGTTGCGGGTCACAGCGCCCGTGCCGTCGATGCTGTCCAGCAGCCGGCCCGCGCCGTCATAGCGGTAGCGCCCGACCACTTCATCCAGCGCGTTGCGCTTCACCAGCACGTAGCCGGCCGCGTCGTACTCGTAGCGGGTGCGCAGCGCGATGCCATTGAGGTCGACGATCTCTTCTGTGCGGTTCCCCAGCGCGTCGTATTTGTAGTCGGTCCGGCGTGCCGCTGCCGTGCCGTCGCCTTCGATGACGGTGAGCACGCGGCTCTGGGCGTCGTAGCTGTAGCTGGTCTTGAGCTTGAGCCGCTTTGCGGCGACTTCAGGTGAGTCAGTGGCGTTGACGGGGTCAATGACGACCTCTTGAAGCTCCCCTTTGGCGTTGAACGATTGCGTCGTGACGGTACCCCGCGGGTCCGTGATCTCGACCCGGCGGCCCTGGCCGTCGTACTTGTAGGTGGTCACAAGCTGCTGCGCCCCGGGGTTCACGGTCTGCGTGAGCATCCGGTCGGCCGCGTCGTAGCTGTAGCCCGTGGTGACGGCGCTGCCGTCGTCGGTCGGCAGCGCCGTACCGTTGGACTTCAGGCCATGGATGACCTGGGTGAGGTTGTCGTTGAGGTCGTAGGTGTTCTTGGTGACATTGCCGGCTGCGTCTGTCGTAGTCAACAGGTTGCCGTGGGTGTCGTAGGCGTAGGTGGTGGTGCCAAAGGCATCTGTGACCTTGTAGACCTGGCCGTGGCGCGTGGTCTCGGTCACCACCTGCACGCCCTCCTCGGTCGTCATCGTCATCGTGCGAGCGACGGCGTCGTAGGTGTAGCTGACCGTGTGGTTGTTGCGATCCTTGCGGCTGACAACACGCTCCAGCGCGTCGTAGGTGGTGGTGACGTCTCCCGCCGGATCGCTCACCGTCACTTGCCGGCCATTGCCGGTGTCGCGCAGGTAGGTGTAGTTGGTGGTCTGGTTGCGCTCGTCGATGCTGTACTGCAGGCGGCCCAGGGCGTCGAAGTAGGCCTGCGTGGCGACGTTGCTCACACCCGTGCCGCTGAACTCACGCCGCACGGCGTCGCCGCGACGGTCGTAGGTGTAGGTCGTGGTCAGGCGCCGCAGGCCTGACGCCGCCGTGCCCGTGTCGGTGATGGTGTTGTCGACCTGGCCGAAGGCGTTGTAGCTGGTGTCGGTCTTGTAGCCGAGGGCGTCGATGGCTTGCTGGATGAGGCCGCGGCGGTTGTAAAGGACGGTTTGCTTGTTGTCCTTGGCGGTGTTGGCCAGCGCACCCACTTGGCCGGCGAGGGTGGCGGTGGAAGCGCCGCCGGCCAACCCGTTGGCGATGGCCGTGCCCAGGCGCTGCGCGTGCGTGAGTGTGACGGTGAGTTCGTTGAAGTTGCTGTAAATCGTCTCGCTCACCTCGCCGCCGAGCAGGGGGTCGATGAGGACGGCGTATTGCTGGCGGCCCTGGGCGTCGTAGTAGTAGACGGTCTTGGTGCCGCGCGCGTCGGTGGTGCTGGTCTTGCGGCCGGCGGCGTCGTAGGTTGCGGTGACGCCCGCCGCATCGCCTTGCAGGCTGGTGGTCTGCACGCGGCCCCAGTCGTCGTAGCCGATGAGCTGGGTGCGGGCGTCGGGCTGGCTTTCGGCCCGCGTGACGCTTTGCAGGCGTTGGAGGTTGTCGTATTGGTAGAGGGTCTGGGTGCCGTCGACCGCCGTCTCGCGCAGCAGCAGGCCGAGGGTGCTGTAGCTGCGGGTGGTCTTGAGGGGGGTGCCGAGGCCTGCGCGCAGGGTGTCCAGTGGCACAGTCGCGCTGCCACTTCCGGAGCGGACGAAGGTGAAGCACGCGGGGCCGTAGACCGGGGTAGGTTGTCCTGTCGGGACGTGTGTTACCGGATCAATGGGCGGGGGCAACACGTTGACTAAAGCGATCCCGATGGGTTTCGCACCCTGCTTGAGATATTGCAAGGTGTCCTGCAGGCGGCCGGCACCGTCGTAGCTGTATTCGGTGAGGGCGCCTTCAGCGTCGAGTTGAGCGATGAGCTGGCCCTTGTCGTCATAGATCCACTGCGTGAACTCATCGTCGGCCAGCGGATTGAGGCCCTGGAGGTTCTCGTTCCGCATGTAGTTGCGGGTCTGCAGTTGGCTGAGAGAGTAGGTCTGCTCGGTGGCGCTGAGGGGCGCGGAGCGGCGCAGCTGGCTGCGCTTGTTGCCTGCACCGTCATAAGTCCAGACGGTCAGGACGTTCTCGCCGTTGATCTGCGCGGCCAGCTGGCCCGAGACGTCGTAGAGGTTGCGGGTGACGCGGTCGTTGCCGGTACTCCCCGGGCGGTTGAGTAACGGGACGGTGCTTTGGGTGGTGCCGTTGGCGGTGCTCAGGCGCACCACGTTCTGGGCCGTGGCGTAGCGGGTCTCCTTGACGAGGTTGGAGGCGCCGTCGTATTGGCTCTCGACAAGGTAGCCGTCGGCGTCGAGCCGGCCTTGCAGGCGGCCGGCGGTGTCGTAGTAATAGGTGGTGATGCGATCGTTGACGGTGTCGGCCGCAGGGCGCGCGCCGGCGATGGTGCTTGAGGCGCCGAGCCCCTGCAAGGTGGTGCTGTCCAGCAGCTTGGCGTAGGCGATGCTCTGGATGAGGCGGCCGGCGCCGTCGTAGAAGTACTCGGTAAGCTGGCCGTTGGGCGCGATGTCGGCGCTCTTGCGGCCGCTCACGTCGTAGAGGCTGTAGCTGGCGACGCCGGTGGCATCCTGCACGCGCCACAGGCGGCCCAGGGCGTCGTAGCTGTAGAGGGTCTGGCCCAGGGCCTTCGGGTTGCCGGCTGTGTTTCCCGCACCGAGCACATCGCTGCTGACGAGGTTGCCTTGGGTGTCGAAGAGCTGGACGGTGGTCTGGCCGTTGTCGAGTTGGACGCTGGTCTTGCGGCTCTGGTCGTCGTAGCTGTAGAGGGTCTGGACGCTGTTGGTGTCCGTCGTCTTCGTGACGCGGCCGAGGCCGTCGTATTCGTAGCTCAGCTTGACGCCGGAGCCGTCCTGGCGGCTGAGCAACTGGCCGAAGGCGTTGTAGGTGGTCTGGGCGGTGCTGGCCTCGCCGCTGCTGCCGGTGGCGTAGCGGGTCTCCTGCGTCACCTGGCCGCGCAGGTCGTAGGCGTAGTCGGTGACTTGGCGGGCGGCGCTGGCGGGTTGGCTTGCCGCCCAGCTGGACAGCGAGCTGAGCGTGAAGGAGGTGGAGGTGTAGTAGGCCGCGGTGTAGGTCGTGCGGCGCTGGAGCTGGTCTTTGGCGTCGTAGGTGTAGCTGGTGACCTGCCCGCCGGGGCCCACCGCATAGGCCAGCTGGCGTTTGGCGATGTTGCTGCCGTAGATGTAGCGGGTGGTGCTCCCGCCGGTGGGGGCAGGCCCGCCCGGACCATCGGCGTCGGCCACGCTGTAGACGGTCTCGCTCAGCAGCAGCTTGCTGGTGGCGTCGTAGCTGCGCTCGGTGACGTTGCCGGCCGCGTCAGTGCGGCGCGTCCAGGCGCCGTTGCCCCCGCCCGTGCCGTCGTAGGCGTAGGTGGTGGTCTCATTCTTGGCGTTGGTGCTGGTGAGCAGGTCACCGCTGGCGCTGTTGTAGGTGTGGCTTTGCTTGAAGCTGGCCCCGCCCAGGGCCGCCCCCGCCACTTCCAGCAACTGGCCCGCCGCGCCGTATTTGAGCGTGGTGGCCTGGTTCAGCGGGTCGGTGACGGTGGTGGTGCCGCTGGCACTGTCGTAGCTGAAGCTGGTCAGGCGGTTCTGGTCGTCCTTGAGCGACTTGACGCGGCCATCTCCGTAGTACTCGACGGTGAAGCGGCTGCCGTCGGTTTGCTGCAGGCTGCTGAGCCGGCCGTTGGCGTCGTAGTCGTAGGTGACGGCGTAAAGCTTGCCGTCGGCCAAACCGGCAGTGCCGGGCGTCAGGTCGGTCGTGACGGTTTGGAGCTTGCCCGCCTTGATGCCCGAGCCGGCCGGGTAGTAGGTGTAGCTGGTGACGCTGCGCGTCTTGCTCTGCCCCGCTTCCAGGTAGCTGGTGGTGATGCTGCCGAGCTGGTTGCTGCTGTAGGTGAGCGTGACCTTCTCGTCCGGCGCGTTGGTGCCCACGACGCTGCCGGCCTTGTAGGTGCCCAGGGTGTCGATCAGGCCGCTGGCGTTGTAGGTCACCGCCACGAAATGACCTTCGGGCTGCGTGACCTGGGTGAGGCGGTAGATGCCGTTGCCCAGGGCGTAGGTTTCCTTGACGCCGCTGTCGCCGTCCGTCCAGGTCCAGACGCCGCCGGCGTAGCTCAGCGTGTCGTATTGCCCGCCGCCTTCCTTGCTGACGTAGACCCCGGCGTTGCAGGTGTAGCTGCGCTCCGTGCCATCAGCCTCGACGCGCTTGGCCACGCTGCCGTCCGCGTTGAATGGGCCGCTGGTCAGCGTGACCTGGCGGTAGTAGCCGACGCGCCAGCCGTCGGCGTTGTCGCCATCCCAGCCGCCCTGGCTGTTGTAGGTGCGGAGCAGGTCGACGTCCGGGCCGACGCCCACCAGGTATTCGTCGCGGTCCTGGATGACGAGGTTGCCGTTGGCCGCGTTGACGGTGATCTGTTCGCCGGCACGCCCCGTGGCGGCCTGCCCCATCCCGCCCGCCCCGCCCAACACGTCTTTGGAGGTGTTGACCAAGCCGTTGCCACTACCCGTCACGACCGAAACCATGCTGCTTCCCTGCTCTTTGGAGTTGGATACCAGAGAGGGTTATCCAGACCGATTCGTTTCGGTTTAGCTATTGACGCAATTTGTTACATCGTCGGTGCGCGGCCGCAGGTCGCAGGCGTTCATCGCGGGCTTGGCAAAACAACCCTGGCAGCCCAGAGAACGCGGTCCTTTGCGCAGGTCATTTCGCCTTTGAACGAGATTGCGCCTTCTGCGGGCAGGCAGGCGAGCCTGCTTAAACCTCCGCCGCAAAGGCCCACTGTTTGCCGGCACACTGGCGTCCGACATATCAGGGTCCAGATGCATCGCTTCGGTTTCACCCATACCTACGCCCGCGAACTGCCCGGCGCCGCCGTGGCCTGGAAGCCTGCCGTGGTTCCAGAGCCGCGCCTGCTGTTCGCCAATCCTGAATTGGCCGAAGAGCTGGGCCTGCCGGCCGACGTGCTGAGCGGCCTGGACGCCGCAGCCCTCTTCTCCGGCAACCTGCTGCCGGACGATGCCGAGCCCGTTGCGCAGGCCTACGCGGGCCATCAGTTCGGCGGGTTCTCGCCGCAACTGGGCGACGGCCGTGCGCTGCTGCTCGGCGAAGTGGTCGGTCCATCGGGCCAGCGCCGCGACATCGCCTTCAAAGGCTCGGGCCGCACACCGTTCTCGCGCGGCGGCGACGGCAAGGCGGCGGTCGGCCCGATGCTGCGCGAGGTGCTGATCGGCGAGGCCATGCATGCGTTGGGGATCCCCACCACGCGCGCCCTTGCCGTGGTGGCGACCGGCGAGCCGGTGTACCGCGAGACGCCGTTGCCCGGCGCGGTGCTGACCCGCGTGGCCGCCAGCCATCTGCGCGTGGGCACCTTTCAGTTCTTCGCGTCGCGTGGCGACCTGGACACATTGCGCCACCTGGCCGACTACACCATCGCCCGCCATGACCCCACGCTCGCCGGGGCCCCCGACCGCCATCTCGGGCTGCTGCGCGCCGTCGCAGAGCGACAGGCCAGGCTGGTGGCGCAGTGGCTGAACGTGGGCTTCATCCATGGCGTAATGAACACCGACAACATGGCGCTGTCCGGCGAGACCATCGACTACGGCCCTTGCGCCTTCATGGAGGCCTATGACCCGCAAGCCGTCTTCAGCAGCATTGACCACGCCGGCCGCTACGCCTATGGCAACCAGCCCGGCATTGCCCGCTGGAACCTGGCGCGCTTCGCGGAGACCTTGCTGCCGCTGATGGCGAGCGCCGACGACGAGCCGGGCATCGAGCGCGCCGTGGCCGAAGCGACGGCCGTCATCGACGAATTTCCCGCGCTGCTGGCCGGCGAACTGCTGCGGGGCCAGCGGCAAAAACTGGGCTTGCTCGCTGCCACGCCAGCCGACGACCAGGCCGATGCCGCGCTGGCGGACGACTGGCTGAAGTTGCTGCACATGCAAGCGGTCGACTTCACGCTCGCCTGGCGCCATCTGGCCTCCGCGGCCGAAGGCCGCCCCGAGCCGCTGCGCGACCTCTTCGCCGACCGCGCGGCGCTGGACGTGTGGCTGTCCCGCTGGGGCGAGCGTTGCGCCCGTGATGGCGAGTTCGACGGCACGGCGCGCGTCGCGCGCATGCGCCGCGCCAGCCCCGCAGTCATTCCGCGCAACCACCTCGTCGAAGAAGCTCTGGCCGCCGCGACCGAGGGCGATCTGCAGCCCTTCAACGCGCTACTGGCCGCGCTGCTCAACCCCTGGGATGAGGCGGCGCTCCTGACACGCTATGCGGTGCCGGCGCCCACCGAGGTGACCGCGCGATTCCGCACCTTCTGCGGCACCTGAACCGCACCGGCCAGCACAACCAAGGAGACGTCCCGCTGCGCCTGCGATGCCGACGAGATGACCAACGGCCTGCTCGACCGAATCCCCATCTTGGGACGCCACAAGACCCGTCAAAGCCAGCCAGAAACGACAAAGCCCGCACTTGGCGGGCTTTGCTAAGTCCTTCACAGGACTCTTAATTTCTTGGTTGCGGGGGCAGGATTTGAACCTRCGACCTTYGGGTTATGAGCCCRACGAGCTRCCAGACTGCTCCACCCCGCGACTGAAGCTAGCAGTATATACGAGATTCGGCCGTTGAGGCAAATCTCGTGGCCGTGCTCGTAGCGAACCGTAGCGGCACGCCACCCGCGATCGATGAAATGACCCGTGATCAGAAGGGCAGCTGGGCGCCGCGGGCCTGCAGCCGGGTGCGCAGGTGCGAGCGGGCGCGCGACACGCGGCTGCGCACGGTGCCGATGGGCACGGACAGCAGGGCGGCGGCGTCTTCGTAGCTCATGTCGTCCATGGCAACGAGCAGCAATACCTCGCGCATCTCGGGCATGAGGCCGTCCAGTTCGATCTGCAGCAAGGCCATCAACTGGTTCAGATGGCATTGCTGCTCCGGGTTGGCGTGCAGGCAAGCCGTGGCCTCCAACGCTGACTCGTCCTCAAAGCGGTAGAGCCGCGACGGCGCACGAGACAGGTGGTTGCGCACCAGGTTCATCGCAATGCCGTAGAGCCAGGTCGACAACTGCGACTCGCCGCGGAAGTGCTCGTAGGTGCGCGCCGCCTCGACAAACGCCTGCTGGGCCAGTTCCTCGGCTTCGGTGCTGTCACCGATATGGCGCAGCACGAAGCGGTAGAGGCGGTCACGGTGTTCGCCGAACAGCTCCGAGAAGATGACGTTGGGGTCGGCTGCTGCGGGGTGGCGAATCGGTTGACACTGGGGCTGCATGACGGGCTCCGAGCGGATGAAGCGGCCGAAGTGGCCGCCCTGTCTGATCAGACGCCGTCGCGGCAAAGCTTGCGACAAGGCAGACCCGCCCCACCCCACATTTATGGGCATGGGTTAACCCCTGAGGCCGTGAACTACATCACGAAGTCAATGCGAAAGCTGGTTGAGCAGGGTTCGCAGCCGCGCGGCGAGCGCCTCGGCATCGGCGGGTGGCGGCAGGCTGAAGTCGGGGGCCAGGGCCTGGTCCAAAGCTCGACGGCGCTCGATGGCGAGGCTGGCCGGATCCAGGCCCAGGCCGTCGGCGACGCGGCGAAAGCGCCAGCCCAGCATGACGGCCGAGAACTCGATCTGCAAAAGATAGGACTGGGCCATCAGCAGGCCCAGGGCTGACTCCGCGCAAGCCACGGCCCGTTTGACGGTGCGCGCCGGCAGCAGGCGGCGTGACCGCTGGCTGAGGCGCCATTCGCGCTCAGCGATGGCGCTGGCCGCGTCGCCGAAATGCTCGCGCAGCGCCGCGACGAAGAGGCGGCCGATGTCAGCGCAAACCGCGCCCGCCGGCGTGGCGCCACTGCAGACTTCGAGCCGGCCTTCCACCGGGCTGGCCCAAAGCAGTTGCCCGGCGGCCGCGGCGCTCACGAAGGCGCCCAGCTGGGGGGCTTGAGGCGTCGCCAGCAACTGGGCGACCGGGGCTTGGGTGGGGTTCAGAACACGGTCCGGAGGTCGGCGAAGGGTGTCGGCAGCAGAAGCGGCCGGCATGCCATAGGTAACCGCGAGCGCGGCCGGGTTCCGCAACATCGGCTACTTGACGGCTTCCACGCTGAACACCGCGGCACCATAGTCAGCCGCGCAATTGGGGTGGCCGCAATCCGGCTGGCCCAGCAGCCAGCTCGATGCGCCCGGCGCCGTGCCGCCGGCCGGGCCCTGGGCCGGCAATGTCAGGAAGCCGTAGCTCGGCTCCTTCTCGGTGGACCAGGGCGCGAAGCTGCGCGGCTCGGCGGCAACGAGGACGAAGAAGTGCTCCGGGCCCGGCGGGTCGCTGGCCTTGAGCGGCCAGCTGGCACCGGGTAGGCGCAGCGTCTCGCCAGCACCGATGTGGTTGTTCTTGGCCTTGTCGTTGGGGTAGAGCTGGACGAGGCTGCCGTCGGGGCCGGCAAGCAGCACATAGACATAGCCTTCGCGCGAGGCACTGACGCTGAAGCGCAGCTCGTCGCGGTCGATGCGCAGGCTGGCGCGCTCGGCCTGCGCCTGCACGTCGAAGCCGTCGCTGTGCCGCGCCACGAGGGACCGGAACTGGCTGGGCAGATCTCGCGCAACGGGTTCGGCCTGCGCAGGCGCGGGAGCCGGAGCGACTGCCGGGACCGACACCGGCGCCGCGGCAATCGGTTCGGCCGGCCCTGCAGGCCGCGTCGCGAACCAGGCCGCTGCACCGGCAGCCGCCAGGCCGGCCAAGCCCAGGCCAAGCCACAGC
>NZ_JBFUMN010000021.1:0-82912 GCF_054049335.1 Roseateles sp. P5_E1 | reverse complement strand
GGCTGCTGGCCTTCCAGACGGTTGTCGGGGCCGGGGATGTCGGCGACCGTGGACCGGTACAGGTTCAGCGACGCACGCAGATTGAGGTTGGTGCTGGGCTCGAAGAGGCTGGGGAAGAGTTCGCCGGCACGGCCCTTGACCTCCAGCTCCAAGCCCTGGGTCGTGGCCTTGCTGAGATTGATCTGGGTGATGACGTAGCGCTGCGTGTCGGCATAGTCGACGGTCATCAACCGCGGGCGGTCGGTGCGGATCAGGTTGGTGATGCGGCGATGGAAAACGCCAACGGAGATCAGCCCCCCGGCCGGAAGGTACTTCTCGTAGGCCACGTCCAGCCCCGTGGCCAGTTCAGGCTTGAGCTGCGGGTTGCCGATGCGGTCGGGACCAAGCTCGGTGTTGATGTGGGCATTGGGACCGCGCACCTCGTAATCGGTGTTGACGGTCGGCCGGGCGATGAGCTGCTGGACGTCGGCAGCCTTGTAGCTGCGCGTGAGGCTGGCGCGCACCAGGTCGCGGCCCTTGGGGTCGGGCTTGAAGTTCAGGTGCAGCAATGGCGTGGTGACCTTGCTGGTGCTGGCGAACTGGCTGCTTGCGCCCTCGCTGGCCATCTTGATCTGCTCGTGGCGAACGCCGGCATAGGCCGACCATTGCGGGTTGATCTCCCACTCGTCCTGCACATACAGGGCCGAGCGCGTGATCGTGGCGTCGAAGGGCTGGCCTTCGACGCCGGTCAGCAGGTCCTCCCATTTGGGGTTGGCCTTGCGGTAGTCGAACTGCTGGGTGCGACGGCTTTCGTCACGCKTGCGACGTTCCAGTTCGGCGCCGGTGGTCACGGTGTGGGCATCGCCAGCGTACTGGCTGTATTTGCCCGACAGCGTCGTGTTGCGATTGCGGTTTTCGCCGGTGGTGAGGCGGTCGATCGCCGGCGTGCCGTCCTTGTTGCGGCCGAAGAAGCCGGAGTTGAAGTCCGCGCCGCCACTGCCCGCACCGGCGCGCAACTCGATGCGGCGGTCCTCGCCGAAGCGGTTGTTGTATTGCAGATTGACCCGCTGGGCCGAGAAGGTGCCACGGTTGCGAGTGGTGTCGAGCAGGCTGGGCGGCAGCACGCTCTTGCTCGGCGTGGCCGGGTCTGCGAACAGCACCTCGGTGGTGTTGCTGCCTTCGCTGCGGAAGCGGTTCTGGATGAAGAACCCTTGCACGCTCAGCGTCTCGTCGTCGCCGAGCTTCCAGTTCAGGCGCGGCGCCATGTTGAAGCCTTGGCCGAACGAGCGGTCGCGCCCGCTGTTGCGCAGGCCGGTGAGGCCGCGGTCACGCACGCGGTCGCCCTCGTTCTCGTTGACGAAATTCCACTGTTGGACATTGATCGGCAGCACGAAACCCAGGCCGCCGATGACGCGGTCGCCATAGGTGAAGCCGGCGTTGATGACGGGCTTTTCCGACGCATAGGCCATTCCCAGCCGCAAGTCCTTCTGCACGACGCGCGGGGCGTCCTTCAGGATGATGTTGAGCGTGCCGGCAATGGCCTGGGCGCTCTGGTCGGCCGTCGGGGCCTTGCTGACCTCCAGTCGCTCGACCTGGGCGGGGTTCAGGTTGTCCAGGCTGAAGCCCGGGGGCGCCGGCTCGCCGTTGACGAGGATCTGCGTGTAGGCGCCGCCCAGGCCGCGCATGCGCAGCTGGCCGCCGGAGACGTTGATGCCCGGCAGGCGCTTGAGCACATCGCTGAGCTGGGTGTCGCCGTATTTGTCCAGCTCGTCGCGGCCATAGAGCTGCTTGGCCACGGGCTCGCGGCGGCGCAGGTCGGTGTCGGTCTGCTGGCGCGTCACCGAGACGCGTTCGAGTTGGTTGTTGCTGGGCGTGGGTGAGTTGTTCGAGGCGCGGTCGACCTCCTGCTGGGCCAGGACCAGGGCTGGGCTGAGCAGAAGCAGCAAGGCGAGGGCGGGGGTTTTCAAGACGGACTCCGAGAGATGCGATTCAGCGCGCGGCGCGCACCATAGCGGCAGCGCTGTCATGGCGCGGCGGTGCTGCGACCAGTTGCGGGTTCAGGGGCACCAATCGACGCCCCGCGGCGCGGGCCGCGATCATGGCAGCTCGCTGTGGCAATGACGAAGGTCAGCGCTTGAGCTTGGCAAAGGCCGCGGCCATCGCACCGCCGGCAGGGGCCTGGGAGTCCTGAGACTGGCGCGGGCCACGTTCGTTGCGCGCCGCGGGGCGGAAGTTGTTGTCCGGCTTCGGGCCTCGCGGTGCCTGGGCGTCCAGCTTCATCGTCAGGGAAATGCGTTGGCGCGCCAGGTCCACTTCCAGCACCTTGACCTTGACGATGTCGCCGGTCTTGACCACCTCGCGCGCATCGCTGACGAACTTGTTGGACAGCTGGCTGACATGGATCAGCCCGTCCTGGTGCACGCCCAGGTCGACGAAGGCGCCGAACTGCGCGACGTTGCTGACCGTACCTTCGAGCAGCATGCCGGGCTGCAGATCCTTCACGTCTTCGACGCCGTCATTGAAGCGCGCTACCTTGAAGTCTGGGCGCGGGTCGCGGCCGGGCTTTTCCAGCTCGGCCAGCACGTCCTTGACGGTGATGAGGCCGAACTTCTCGTCGGCCAGCAGTTCGGGCTTGAGCGTGCGCAGCACCTCGMTGCGGCCGACGACGTCAGCGGCCGGGCGCTTGAGGATGCTGAGCGCCTTCTCGACCAGCGGATAGGTCTCGGGGTGGACGCCGCTGAAGTCCAATGGGTTGTCGCCGCCACGGATGCGCAAAAAGCCGGCCGCCTGCTCGAAAGTCTTGGGGCCCAGGCCGCTGACGTCCAGCAATTGCTGGCGGCTTTTGAAGGCGCCATTCGCGTCGCGCCAGCGCACGATGCTGCTGGCGACCGACGCCGACAGGCCCGACACGCGGGCCAGCAGGGCCTGCGAGGCGGTGTTCAGGTCCACACCGACCKWGTTCACGCAGTCCTCGACGACGGCATCCAGCGTGCGCGCCATCTCGCTCTGGTTCACGTCGTGCTGGTACTGACCGACGCCGATGCTCTTGGGGTCGATCTTGACCAGTTCGGCCAGCGGGTCCTGCAGGCGGCGCGCGATGGATACGGCGCCGCGCAGGCTCACATCCAGGTCGGGCAGCTCCTTGGAAGCGAACTCCGACGCCGAGTAGACCGAAGCGCCCGCCTCGCTGACGACGACGCGCTCGATCTGCACCGACGCATCCAGCGCCTGCAGCTTCTTGATCAGCTCGCCGGCCAGCTTGTCGGTCTCGCGGCTGGCCGTGCCATTGCCGATCGCGATGAGGTTGACGCCGTGCGTGGCGCACAGCTTGGCCAGCGTGTGCAGGCTGCCGTCCCAATCGCGGCGTGGTTCGTGCGGGTAGACGGTGGACGTGTCCAAAACACGGCCGGTGTCGGAAACGACGGCGACCTTCACGCCGGTGCGGATGCCCGGGTCCAGTCCCATGACGACGCGCTTGCCGGCGGGTGCGGCCAGCAGCAGGTCGCGCAGGTTCTCGGCGAAGACCTTGATGGCGGTCGCTTCCGCCGCCTCGCGCAGCCGGGCGAACAGGTCGCGCTCCAGGCTCAGCGACAGCTTGACCTTCCAGGTCCAGCCCACGGTCTTGCGGATCAGCGCGTCACCGGGGCGGTTGGCATGGCGCCAGCCGAGGTGGCTCGCGATGCGGCCTTCAGCGAGGGTGGGCTGGCCGGCGATGACTTCTTCGTCCAGCACCAGCTTGGCATCCAACAGCTCCAGCGTGCGGCCGCGAAAGACGGCGAGCGCGCGGTGCGACGGCACCGTCTTGATGGTTTCGGCGTAGTCGAAGTAGTCGCGGAACTTGGCGTTGTCCGGCGTGTCCGGGCTCTTGCCGTCCATCAGCTTGGACTGGAAGAGACCGACGTCCCACAGCCACTCGCGTAACTTGCCCACCAGCACGGCATCCTCGGCCCAGCGCTCGGCAAGCAGGTCGCGCACGCCATCGAGCACCGCGTGGGCATCGGCAAAACCGGCCTCGGCGTTGATGAAGCTCGCGGCTTCATCGAGCGGCGTCAGTGATGGGTCTGCGAAGAGCTTGTCCGCCAGCGGCTCCAGGCCGGCCTCGCGGGCGATCAGGCCCTTGGTGCGACGCTTGACCTTGTAAGGCAGGTAGAGGTCTTCCAGCTCCTGCTTGGTCGGTGCCGTGCGGATGGCGGCTTCGAGCTCCGGCGTCAGCTTGCCCTGCTCGGCGATGGACTTGAGCACGGCCTCGCGGCGCTCGGCCAGCTCGCGCAAGTAGGCCAGGCGCGCGTCCAGCTCACGCAACTGGATGTCGTCGAGACCGTCGGTGGCCTCCTTGCGGTAGCGGGCGATAAAGGGCACGGTGGCCCCACCATCCAGCAGCTCGACGGCAGCCTGCACCTGGGCGGGCCTCACCTTCAGCTCGGCGGCAATCTGGGAAACGATCAGCTTGTTGTCCAAAACGGGCTCTGGAAATCGGGCGAAAAGCCTGCGATTTTCCCACACGAGTTTCCTGCAACGGGATACCTGAAACCCGTCGCGCGACTTCTCCAGGTTTTCCGTCGCGCAGGGCGCCGCCCGCTGCCGCGGACCGGCGGGCCCTGAGTGTCAGCAGCGCAGGCGGCGGCGCGTGGCAAGACCCAGGCCGATGAGGCCGGCCACAAGCATCGCAGCCGATGCCGGCTCGGGCACGGCTGAGACTGCGTTGAAGGGCTGTGGCGCGTCGTTGCCGATGCGGATGCTCGTGACGTCGAGCGTGTGCGAGAAATCGGCGGCGCCACCGTTCTGCGCACCCGTGAACAGGAATGCGCCCACCATGTAGAAGTAGCGGCCGCAGGCGGGCGAGATGGGAGTCTGGCAGTCGATCCGCGTGCCATTGGCGCTCACGTGGAGGGTGGTGTCGACGTCCAGCGAGCGGCTCATGGTGTCGCTTTGCACACCGAACACGTCGAGATGGGTCTGCGTGCTGGGGTGGGCGGCAATGAGTTGCTGCAGCAGGGGATCGCCCCCGACTTCGAAGGCATCGAGCCCCGCGGCCTTGAACAAGGCGTACTGGCTTTCGGCCGTGAAGTTGGCTTGCGAGCCGACGACGAAGGCGGTGACGGCAGCGCCCGAGCGGTCGGCGCCCAGGGCGCGGTCACCCGTCGTCGCCAGATGGCCATCAAGCTTCAGGTCAAACTGAACGGTCGTGTCCTGGTCCAGCATGGCCCAGTAGCCCACGAAGGAATGGCCGACTGCAACGCTGCTGATGGCGGTCGGATTCAACGGCGCCAGCGCGGAGGCCGACGCACCGAGGCTGGTCGGTCCGACGCGGGCGAAGGCCGAGGCCAGCTTGTCATTGACGGCTTGCGAGTCAGCCGCGCTGCGGCTCAGCTGGGCAGCGGACGGAAAGTTCAACCAGGCGCCGTCCTGGCTGAGCGTGCCGTCGATGATCGTGCCGGCCGTGGCCTCGTTGGTGGCGACAAACCACTGGTTCAGTTCCAGCCCGTACAGGTTGGACGCATTGGGCATGCCCAGGGAAATGGGCGGCAAGGTCGCGTCGGCCGATGCCGGGAGGTGGGCGAACGCGGCGGTCAAGCTCAGGGCCAGGGTGGCGAGGCGCAGGGACGTCATGAGATGAGGCGTTAGCAGGGACGGCGGAGTCTAGGAGTCGCTTCGGCTCACTCCGTCCCCGTGGCACCCAAGGGCTAGGGATGCCTGCCGGTTGGATTGCAACCAGCTGTGACTGTCAGGACGTCAGCCAAGCCGCAAGCCCGGCGGCTGCTGCGCGCCCGCTTGCCATGCTGGCCGTCAGCAGATAGCCGCCGGTGGGCGCCTCCCAATCCAGCATCTCGCCGGCGACGAAAACGCCGGGCAGGGCGGTCAGCATCAGGCCACCGGTCAGCGCCTCGAAGCGCACGCCGCCGGCCGTGCTGATGGCTTCGGCCACGGGGCGGGGCGCGTGCAGCGTCAGCGGCAGATGCTTCAGCGCGGCAGCCAGCGTAGTGGCGTCCAGCATCTGCTCACGCGTCAGCAACTCGTGCAGCAGGCCGAGCTTGAGTGGGTTCAGGTGCAGGCGGCTCTTCAGGTGCGAGGACAGGGACCGGCTGCCGCGCGGGTGCCTGACCTCGGCGAGCACGCGCTCGGGCGCCAACTGGGGCAGCAGGTCCAGGTGCAGCGTGGCGACGCCGTCACGCGCGATCTGCTCGCGCAATGTGCTGCTCGCTGCATACACCAACGAGCCCTCGATGCCTGTGGCCGTGAAGACGAACTCTCCAGCGCGATTCGCGAAGCCTTCGGTCTCGAGTGCGACCGGCTTGATCGGTTGGCCGGCGAACTCGGTGGCAAAGCGTTCGCTCCAGCCGGGGCCGTCGGCGTGGGCCGCGGTGGGCCCCACGTCGAAGCCGCAATTGGCGGGATGCAGCGGCGCGATGTCCACGCCCCGCGCAGCGAGCCGCTCGACCCAGTCGCCGTCCGAGCCGAGTTGGGGCCAGGAAGCGCCACCCAGCGCGAGCAGCGTGGCGCGTGGTGTCACCAGGCGTTCACCGTCGGGGGTGTCCAAGCGCAGCGCGCCATCGTCAGCCCAGCCCGTCCAGCGGTGCCGCATCGCGAACTTCACGCCGGCCGCGCGCAGCCGGTGCAGCCAGGCGCGCAGCAGCGGCGCAGCCTTCAGGTCTTTCGGAAACACGCGGTCCGAGGTGCCGACGAAGGTCTCGACGCCCAGTCCCGAGGCCCAATCGCGCAGCGCGTCGCCGTCAAAGGCGCGCAACAGCGGCTCGATCTGCGCGGCGCGCTCACCGAAGCGGCCGACGAAGGGCTCGAAAGGCTCGGAATGGGTCAGGTTGAGCCCGCCCTTGCCGGCGAGCAGGAATTTGCGGCCCACGCTGGGCTTGGCGTCGAAGACGGTGACCGCCAGGCCGGCGGCGGCCAGCACTTCGGCCGCCATCAGCCCGGCAGGGCCGCCGCCGATGATGGCGATATCGGCCGTGAGATCTTTGGGATGCATGCCCGATTCTAGGAACCGGTGCTTGCGGCGCTGTGTTTGGGCCGTGCAGCCTACGGAGCTCCTCGCCCGTCAGGCCCGTACCGGCGGTTTCGCCCCCGCCGGCGCCAGGGCGTTGTTGCCCCAGCACTGCTCGTACTTCCAGCCTGTCAGTTCCTCGGCCACGGCGCGCGCCTGCGCAGGGGCGTCGGCGATGCGGCCGCCGGCCTTGATGCGGGCGATTTCTTCCAGCAAGACGGCGTGGTTCTTGCGGTCGAGCTTCATCTGGGTGGTGTAGTAGATGCCGCCCAGCGCCAGGCCGATGACGCCCAGCGTGAAGATGCCGATGATGGCGTTGATCGCGCTCTCCGGCTGTGTGGCCTGGCCGGAAAGGAAGCCGAACTGGCCGAGGATCCAGCCCATGACAAAGACGACAGCCGAGCGCGTGATCTTGCCCGCGAAGGTCATGGCGCCGGCATAGATGCCTTCACGCCGCCGCCCGGTCAGCACCTCGTCGACGTCGGCCAGGAAGGTGTAGACCGTCCAGGGGATGTAGTAGACCCCGCCGGTGCCCAGGCCGAACACGGCCGTGACGGCGAAGAGGGCGATGGCCGTGGTCTGCTTGCTCCAACCCAGGTAGAACAGCGCGGTATAGGCCAGCACGCTGCCGCAAACGATGAGCAGGGCAATACGGTAGGGGCGCGCGAAACCGAATTTGATGCACAGGCCGATGAATAGCAGGGTGGATATCAGCTGCATCACCGAGCTGAAACTGTTCAGATAGCCGACAACCGACTTGTCCTGCCCCATGCAGAAGACGATGAAGTAAGTAAATATCGAAGCAAACAGCCATTCCGCCCCAAACCCCAGCAGATACATGCCAAGGTGCTTGCGAAAGATCTTGAGATGGAAGGTGGACAGCATGTCCATGCCGAGTTTCTTGAGCGCCTGGCCCAGGCTGCCGGCGCGCTCCTGCGCCACTTCATGCACGGGCCGCTCCCAAGAGGAGAGGTAGAGGGCGGTCATGGCGCCGCACATGATGAGGGCGTAGATGATGCCGGTCAGCAGGAAGGGCGTGGCCGATTCCTTGCTGTAGACCAGGAAGAGCTGGGCCGGGATGAAGGCGGCCAGGAAGTTGGCCGCCTTGCCGAACATGGCCTTGGCGCCGGTGAGTTTGGAGCGAGCCGAAAAATCCGTGGTCATCTCGGTCGCCAGGGTTTCATACGGCACCATGATGGAGGTATAGACCAGCTCGAAGAGGGCATACATGCTCAGGTAGTACCAGAACCCGAAACCCTCGATCCACATCAGTGGATAGAGCAGCACCAGGGGTATGCCCGTCAAGATGAAAAAACGCCGGCGCCCGAACTTTCGGCCCAATCGCGTGTTGTAGAAGTTGTCGCTGATATACCCCATCACGGGGTTGCTGATGGCGTCCAGGATGCTGGCCAGGGAGAAGATCGTGGCCGCCTCGACGACCGTCAGACCGCAGAAGGTCGTGTAGAAATAGAGCAGCCATGCGGCCGCAATGGCCAGGGCACCGCTGCCCAGCAGGTTGGCGCCGCCGTAGCTCAGCGTGTGCCTCATCGAGATCGTTTTGCTCATGACTTGCTGTCTCTCATTTAACTGGAAGACAGTTTCATTTTTTGTGGCCTGCCGTTCCGTGAAGCAAGTATCCCATTTACAGATGCTTTGGGACCTGCCGTCAACCCTGGGCTGAACCGGTCGCAGGTGGCCTGAACTTCTCGTTCCCCATGCACTGAGCCCTGCCGGCTGGGGCCGGCAGGGCTCAGTGCAGCTGCAGTCGCTGCGCAAGGGGGCCCGCGAGGCCGACGCGATGGTCAGGCCCCGCTGGGCGGGCTCAATCGGCGCGCAGCTTGGCGCGCAGGCCGGCGCCGATCTCGGGCCGGTCCAGGAAGGGATCGGTCGGGTTGCGTAGCAGCATGACGTCCTCCAGCCGCGTCTGTACGCCGGCCAGAGCCTGCGGGTGGCTGAAGATGTAGAACTTGTTGTGGTCGATGGCGTCGAACACCATGGCCGCCACATCGGCCGCGGTCAGCTTGCCCGAGGACACAGCCTTGTCGCTCTGGGCCTGGGAAATCATCTGGCTCTTGGTCGGCTTGCTCGCCGCGAACTCGCCGGGGCGGTTGCGGTGGCTCTGGCTGATGCCGGTGGGCACGAAGAAGGGGCAGAGCACCGAGGCATGGACCTGGTCGGTCACCAGGGACAGGTCCTGGTACAGCGTCTCGGACAGCGACACGACGGCGTGCTTGGACACGTTGTAGACACCCATGTTCGGCGGGTTCAGCATCCCAGCCATGGAGGCGGTGTTGACGATGTGGCCCGAGTAGCCCGGGTCGGCCTTGGCCGCAGCCAGCATCATGGGCGTGAACAGGCGCACGCCATGCACGACGCCCATCACGTTGACACCCATGACCCATTCCCAGTCGGCCAGGGAGTTCTCCCAGATCAGGCCGCCCGAGCCGACGCCGGCGTTGTTGAAGACGAAGTGGGGTGCGCCGAAGCGTTCCTGCACGGCCGCAGCCAGTGCTTCCATCTGATCGGCCTTGGCCACGTCGACGACCCGGGCCAGCACCTCGACGTCCTTGAACTCGGAGGCGGCCTTGTCCAACGCATCGGCCTGCACGTCGACGAGGACGAGGTTCATGCCGCGCCGGGCGGCGAGGCGGGCGGTTTCCAGGCCGAAGCCGGAACCGGCGCCGGTGATGACAGCGGTTTTCTTGGTCATGTTCAGGTCTCCTGAGAAGGCGAAGGGCCGCCCCGAGGCTTCTTAACCCCCTCGGGGGGCTGAGGCGCTTGCGCCGATTGGGGGCTACGTTTCTGCATCTCTTGGTGAGCGATGCCGTCTTCCATGTATTGCTCGCCAACGGGCGAGAAGCCGAAGCTTGCGTAGAAGCGCTCCAGGTGCGCCTGCGCATGCAGCGTGATCGACTGGCCGGGCCACAGCTGCTCGCACTGCGCGACGGCTTCGGCCATCAGCGCGCGGCCCACGCCACCACTGCGTGCCGCGGGCGATGTGACGACGCGGCCGATGAGGGCGTCGGGCGCCTTCAGGCCCGGCGGGATCAGCCGCGCATAGGCCTTGAGCCGGCCGTCGTCGCCCTGGCCCAGCAGATGCCAGGTCTGGCGGTCCAGGCCGTCGATGTCGAGGAAGACGCAGTTCTGCTCGACGACGAAGACCTCGGAGCGCAGGGCCAGCACGTCATAGAGTTGCTCGACGTTCAGGTCCTTGAACGGAACGCAGGTCCAGCGCATCAGACGAGCTTGACGAGCTGCTTGCCGAAGTTCCTGCCCTTGAGCAGGCCGATGAAGGCCTCGGGCGCGCTGGCAATGCCTTCGGCGACGGACTCGCGGAACTTGAGCTTGCCGGTGGCGACCAGCGTGCCCAGTTCCTTCAGCGCCTCGGGCCAGACTTCCATGTGCTCGGACACGATGAAGCCTTCGACCTTCATGYGGTTGGTCAGGATGAGCTGCGGATAGGTCAGCGGGATGGGTTCGCCGTTGTAGCCGGAAATCATGCCGCACATGGCGATGCGGCTGAAGGCATTGGCGCGCAGCAGCACCGCGTCCAGGATCATGCCGCCGACGTTCTCGAAATAGCCGTCGATGCCGCTCGGGCACTCGGCCTTCAGCGCGGCGGACAGCGACTTCACATCGGGGTGCTGCTTGTAGTCGATGCAGGCATCGAAGCCGAGTTCCTCGACGACGTAGCGGCACTTGTCCGCACCGCCGGCCAGGCCGACCGCGCGGGCGCCGCGCGCCTTGGCGAGCTGGCCGACCACACTGCCGACGGCACCGCTGGCGGCGCTGACGACGACCGTCTCGCCAGCCTTCACGTTGATGATCTTCATCAGGCCATACCAGGCCGTCACGCCGGGCATGCCGACCGAGCCGAGGTAGGCGGACAGCGGGATGTGGGTGGTGTCGACCTTGTTCAGCACGCCGCGCTGGGTGGCGTCGACGGTCTGGAATTCCTGCCAACCGCCCATGCCGACGACCTTGTCGCCGACGGCGAAATTGGCGTTTTTCGACTCGACGACTTCGCCGACGGTGCCGCCGATCATGACTTCATCGAGCGGCTGCGAGGCCGCATAGCTCTTGCTCTCGTTCATGCGGCCGCGCATGTAGGGATCGAGGCTGAGGAAGTGGTTGCGCACGCGCACCTGGCCATCGGCCAGCGCGGCGAGCGGCGCTTCGACGAGGCGGAAGTTGGCGGACGTGACCTCGCCCTTGGGGCGGGAGGCGAGGACGATCTGGCGGTTGATGGGGCTCATGGGGCTGCTGGTTCACACGACAGCCGCCATTGAAGCACCCCGGGGGAGGCCCCTGCGTCCCAGGCGCGACAACGCTTTAGAGCGGTCGACTCACGGTGCGATCGTGATCGGGTAGCTGGTGCAACCCAGCTTCTCGGAAATGTCCTTGCTGGCCGTCTGCAGCATCCTGACGACCTCGGGCGCCTTCTCGACATCGAAGCGGAAGGTCGGGAAGGACACGCTCATGCCGGCGATGGGCTGGCCGAGGCGGTCGAAGATGGGCACGCCCAGGCAGCGGATGTGATCGTCGAACTCTTCGCGGTCTTCACCGAACCCCTGCTTCTTGACCTGCTCCAGCTCGGCCAGGAAGGCCGGGCGTTCTGTGATGGTCTTGTCGCGAAAGCGCTTGAACTCGGCACCGTCGAGGATGCGGTCGCGGCGCTCGGGGTGTTCCCAGGCCATCAGCACCTTGCCGATGGCCGTGCAGTGCAGCGGCGCGCGGCGGCCGATTCGCGAGTACATGCCCAGCATGTGGCGCGAATCGACCTTGTGGATGTAGATGATCTCGCTGTCGATGAGGCTGCCCAGGTGGACGGTCTCGCCAGTGGCGTCGGCCAGCATCTGCATGTGGTGCTTGGACAGGTCCACGAGTTCGGGCGAGGGCAGGGCCTTGGCGCCGATCTCGAACATGCGCATGGCCAGGCCGTAACGCTCGCTGTCGGCTTCCTGGCGCACATAGCCCAGGCCCTTCATCGTCTGCAGGAAACGGTAGACCGTGGCCTTGGGCATGGCCAGGCGCACCGACAGGTCGGTGATACCGATGTCACTGCGCTCACCCAGGGCGTTCAGGATCGCGAACACCTTGAGTACCGCGGCAACCGACTCCGGCTGCTTGGAATCAGCAATGTCGTCGTCCATCGTTTCGATTCTTTCGGGTGCGTGTTTCAGTAGCCGGATTCTGACTCAGGCGCGGCGCGGCCCGACGCCTGCGCGGATTTGCTCAACCAATTGATCGGGACGGGCCGGGCGCAAGGCTGCCGCGTCGTAGGACTCGTCGGGGCGCCAGCCGACGTCAGCGGACAAGGTCTCGCCGGGGTGCGTGGCTGCCCAAGCGGCCAGGATGTCCACCGGTTGGCCGTTGAGCCGGCTTTGACGGTCGGTGAAGGCGCTGCCCTTGAGGCGGCGGATCAATCGGTCGGCCTTGATCTCGGGCGGCAACTCCCAGCGGTTGTGCTCGCTGTACAGGCGCGAGCGGATGCCCACGCCCAGGGAGTAGCCAAAGTCCTCGGCGCGCTCGGCGCTGAAGAGGTTGGCGACGACATGCACGCGGCCAAAGCGAACCCGCGGCGTGCGCTCCTTGCAGGCGTGGAAGTGGTTGTGATGCAGCGTGACGCGCAGCAGGCCGTCATCCGTGATGCGGCCGTCGCTGTTGCCGATCAGCATGGTCTTGTCGTGGGCCTGGAAGCGGCACCAGGACACGGTGACGAGATCGCTGCCGTTGGTGATGTCCAGCAAGCCGTCGTGGTGCTGCACGCGCTGGCCCAGGCGGATGGGCTCGAGCTTGTCGGGGTGGTTGCCGTCGTCGAACAGGCAGTGGTCCACCCAGACGCGGTCGGCACCGCGCAGCGACAGCGCGTCGTACTCCGAGTTCCACTCGCCGTGCACGTTGTCGCGCGGCTCCCAGGCGGGGAAGTGGTCGTACGCGTCGGAGAAGCGCAGGTCGCGGATGATGATGTTGCTGACCTTGTCCAGCAGCACCATGCCGTGCTGGAAGCCGGCGCCAGGTGCGGCGCCCAGCAGCGTCGTGTTGGACGGCAGGCGCACGATGGAGACGTCGGCCTGGCGCTTCTCGGAGCGCTTGCGGGCGTCTTCCAGCGGCCCCCTGGGGTCGTCGCGGCCCCAGGTGGCGGGGTCGAACGCGCGGTCAAAGGCGTCGAAGTTGAACTCGGGATCGCGGAAGGCTTCGACGCCGCCGGGGCAAAGGTCGATGAAGGTGTGGATGCGGATGATCTTGGGCTTGTCGCCCAGGCGAAGCGCGGCATCCAGGCCGGCGCGATCGTGAACGTCGAAGACATGCTCGGGAATGGCCCTGGCCCCGCCGGTCGTGCCGCCGGCGCCCGCCCAACCCAGAGGCGTTTCAACGGGTGCATGGGGCGCGCTGGCGCAACCGCCCAGAGCAGAGAGACCGGCGAGAGCCAGCAGGTGGCGGCGTTGGAAGCTCATTGATTGTTGAACTCGAAAAGACGGTTGCCGGCGGCGTCGAAGGGTCGGCGCGAGGTGCTGGCCGTCCAGGGGCCGATTTGGGTGCCGATCTCGCTGTCGCGCACGACGGCCGCGCCATTGGGGCTGGTGCCGGCCACCCAGGTGCCAGCCTTGACACCCGCATCCCAGGCACGACCGATGGATGTGGCGCCGGGCGCGATGCCGGGCTCGCCGACCAAGCGGCTGTGCGTGATCAGAAACCCCTGGGTCACGTCGGGTGCGGTGCTGGGCGCCAGGACGATGCCGCCGTGCCCAGGCGTGCGGCGGTTGGCGCGGCTGAGGATGGTGCTGTGTTCGATGACGAGCACGGCGTTGCCGAAGATGAAGTCCACGTCGCCGGCGATGAGGCTGTGGCGGATCAGTTGGCGGGCCGGCGCGTCAGGCGTGCGGCGCTTGGCGTAGAGCGTGTCCTGGTGGCCCAGCAGGCGCACGGCTTCGAGCTGGATGCGGTCGCCCATCAGCGTCAGCGCCACGGCCTGCGCGCCGCCGCTTTCACCGACGCCAGGGGGGTAGGCCTCGCCACGGCGCACGCCGTCCATTGCGTCGTTGGCAATGGTCAGCGAGATGAGCTGAACGTCGTTGCTCTGCACCAGCATGCTGGTGCTGCCGCTGGTGCCGATGGTGGCCTTGCCGAGTTCAGGCCAGCAGGGGTGGGCGGGCTCGTTCTCGCCCTTGTGCTTACCGGAGAAGCGGTTGTCCACCAGTACGACTGCGCTGGCGTCCAGCGCCGAGCCGACGAGGGCCAGCGGCGCCTTGTCCTTGATGCAGACGGGACCGCGGTAAGTGCCGGGCTGGATATGGATGACCCAACGCTTGGCCCCCTCAGCGGGCACCTTGTCGATGGCGGCTTGCACCGACTCACCCGGCTTGACGACGAAGTCAGGCGCCGTCGCGGTGAGGTCGGCCAGCGGCCCCGGCTTCCAGTCGCCGAGGTAGGCCGCCGCGGTGTGCGCGGCGGCCTGCTCGGCCGGCAGCTGAGGGCGTGCTTGCCCCTGAGCTGCCGTTACGGCAAGCGATGCGGCCAAGGCCAGCGCGAGCTTCACAGGTCGGCCAGGTAGAGGGCCGGCTCGACGCCGCTGGCGCGCTCCTTGTCGCAGCTGAACAGCACCTGCTTGTTGTCCGGCGTGAAGCTCGGGTGCGGATGCGTGACCTGGCGGTCGTCCTTGTAGACGTCCCAGCCGCTGTCGTGCCGCGCGATGGGGCGGGTCGTGCCGGCTTTCAGGTCGAACAGGTGCAGATACGGGTCGCCCACCAGCATCGCATTGCTGGCCGTGCTGTCATGGCTGACCTTGCCCACGCCGTCGCCGACGATCAGCGTGCCGTCGTAGTTGCTCATCAGGTGCGAGCACTGCGGCATGGCCGTCAGCAGCTTGTTCTCGAGAGTGACGGGGTCGAGGCTGTAGATCCAGCGCTCGGGCGACTTCTCGTTGTAGCTGACGTAGATCATGGCGCTGCCGTCCGGCACCCAGAACTCGTGCGTGCAGCTCTCGCCGTCGAGATGTTCCTTGCCGCAGCGGCGGTTCGTGCCGTTCTCGTCGATGAACCACATGCGCGCGTCGATGAGGTCGTGCGGGCCTTCGTGGCAGTAGGCGACGGTGTTGTCATCGAACGGGCGGTATTGCGGGTGGCCCAGCCAGCCGCGCTGCTCAAGGATGACGGTGCGTTTACCGGTCGCCAGGTCGACGCTGAACAGCCGGCACAGCGGCCGCTTGTGGAACATCTCGTTGAACTTCTGCCAGGTGTTCAACGGGAACCAGTCGTCAGCTGATATCTCGATGCCGACGATCTTTGTGCAGGCGCTGTTGCTGACCCAGGTGCCATAGCCCACCCAGGCGTCGGGCACGACGTACAGGACCTCCTCTTCCAACGTGGCGAGCTCCAGGCGGATGAACTGGCGCTTGTCACGGACGAAGTAGAGGTGCTTGTCATCGGGGCTCAGGAAGCCGCCGAAGGTGTTCTCGCCCATGCCGTCGGTGAGCTGGATAGCCGTCTGCGTGTCCAGGTCGAGCAGGTGGTAGTTCCAGTTCGGGCTGGGATGGGGGCCGAACTCGCCGCCGAAGATCAGCTTGCGGCCATCGTTCGTGAAGCACTTCTGATAGAAGTAGTTGCGATGGCAGGTCACGTCCGGCGGCGTCAGCCGCGTGACCCGCGCACCGGTGTCCGGGTCCTCGCGGGTGAGGAATTCAAACTTGCGTTCGGTGGATTTCATGGCGTGATCCTTTCTGGCCCCGAGCGCTGGGCCGCTCCCGAGCCGGCCCCTCTGGCGATGTGCTTGCCGGTCGAGCCGGCAAGCATCGCCGTCCCCTCGGGGGCTGAGGCCGGACACGGCAAGTCCAGTGGACTTGTTGTGCCTGCCGAAGCGCTGCGGCGCTAGACGCAGCGCGGTCCCAGACCAGACTCGCTCGCGTGCAGCGATGCGAGGCTGGGCGAGGGGCGTTTTATCTKGCCAGCCAGCCGCCGTCCACGGCAATGGTGTAGCCGTTGACATAGTCCGAAGCCTGCGAAGCCAGGAACACGACCGGGCCGGCCAGATCCTCCGGCTTGCCCCAGCGGCCGGCCGGGATGCGGTCGAGGATGGCGCTGTTGCGCTGCTCGTCGGCGCGCAGGGCGGCGGTGTTGTTGGTGGCCATATAGCCGGGGGCGATGGCGTTCACGTTGATGCCATGCGAGGCCCACTCGTTGGCCATCAACCGCGTGATGCCCATGACGCCGCTCTTGCTCGCGGTGTAGGAGGGCACGCGCACGCCGCCCTGGAAGCTCAGCATCGAGGCGATGTTGATGATCTTGCCGCCGCTGCTCTGGGCCAGGTAGACCTTGGCCACCGCCTGCGACAGGAAGAACACCGACTTCAGGTTCAAGTCCATCACGTCGTCCCAGTCGGCCTCCGAGAACTTGATGGCGTCTTCGCGGCGAATGATGCCGGCGTTGTTGACCAGGATGTGCACCGCGCCCGTGAAGGTCCTGGCCTGGGCGACCAGGTCGGAAATGGCGCTCACGTCGGACAGGTTGGCACGCATGTCCAGGAAGCGGCGCCCGAGCTTTTCCACGCCTGCCTTGGTCTCATCCGGGTCGGAGACGTTGACGCCGACGATGTCGGCGCCGGCTTGGGCGAGCGCCAGCGCCATGCCCTGGCCCAGGCCGGTATTGCAGCCGGTGACGATGGCCGTCTTGCCGGCCAGGTTGAAGTTGTTGAGCACCATGTTTTGTTGCGTCCGTTCAGCGCGAGGGTCGTGGCCAAGGTGGTTCAGCTTGTTGAAACGCGGTTCCACTTTTTCCGATGCCACGACTTTAGGCAGCGCGCAAGTGTTGCGGAATCATGGTTTCTAATTAGTGAACCGATGTTCCGATTTTCGCATCTTCCCCCTATCATCGTCCACAACGAACCTCGAAGACCCCAGCAATGAGCCCCTGTTTACCCATGACGGGCCCGCGCTGATCGACAAGTTTTGCCCTCGCCGCGACAACGACCTGTAGTCACGACGAAAGAACCGGCGCTCGCACTACAGCGTCGCCGGCCTTAGAAATCAACGGGTGCCCTGCGCGCGCCCGGGTTCCCCAAGCCTTGCATAACCCGAGAGCCGCCCGCGCGACACAGCGCCCAGGCGGCCTGCACCAGGAGACACCACATGCCCGCCGTTCGCCCTTTCCGTCGTCCGTCCCAGCGCCTGGCCTTGCGCCCGGTGGCCCTGGCCGTCACTTTCATCGCCGCGCCCGTCTGGGCCCAGACCGCGCCGGCCGCCTCTGCGCAACTGGAGACGGTCACCGTCACCGGCATCCGCGCCTCGCTGGAGAGCGCGCTGAACGCCAAGCGCCAGGACAAGGGCATCGTCGATGTCATCAAGGCCGAGGACATGGGCAAGTTCCCGGACACCAACCTGGCCGAATCGCTGCAGCGCATCCCGGGCGTCGTCATCGACCGTGACGCCGGCGAAGGCCGCAACATCACCGTGCGCGGCCTGGGCGGCGACTTCGCCCGCACCCGCATCAACGGCATCGAGGCCCTGGCCACCACCGGCGGCACCGACAGCTCCGGCGGCGCCAACCGCACCCGCGCTTTCGACTTCAACGTCTTCGCCGCCGACCTCTTCAACTCGCTGACCGTGCGCAAGAGCAGTTCGGCCGACGTGGATGAAGGGTCACTTGGCGCCACCATCGACCTGCAGACGGCCCGCCCCTTCGACCTGAACAAGTTCGCGGCCGCCGTGTCCGTCAAGGGCACCTACAACGATCTGTCCGGCAAGGCCACGCCCAAGGCCTCCTTCCTGATTTCCAACACCTTTGCCGACAAGAAGATCGGCGTGCTGCTGTCGGGCGCCTATTCCAAGCGCAAGGTCTATGAAGAGGGTTTCAGCACCGTGCGCTGGGATAACGGCCCGTCCAGCGGCAACGCCTTCAGCGGCTGGTGCCCGCCCCAGGGCGTGACGGCCAACCTGCCGACCGGCTCCACCGCCACCACCTGCGGCCCCGCCGCCCAGGGCGTGGCCCGCCTGCCCAACACGCCGGAGAACCTCGCCGCCTACAACGAGGCCAGCAAGGCGACCAGTTTCCACCCGCGCCTGCCGCGCTACGGCCGCCTCACGCATGACCAGGAGCGTCTGGGCATGACCGGCGCCATCCAGCTGCGCCCGGCCGACAGCATGTTGATCACCTTCGACATGCTGTACAGCAAGCTGGAGGCAACCCGCCAGGAAGACTTCCTGGAGGCCATCTCCTTCAGCCGCGCGCTGTCGGCCGGCGGCAAGCAGCAGACCAGCGTCGTCGAGGCGCAGTACGCGCCCAGCGGCCAGATGCTCTACGGCAAGTTCAACGGCGTCGACGTGCGCGCCGAGTCGCGCTTCGACAAGCTCAGCACCGAATTCACGCAGCCCTCGCTGACCGTCGAGCAGGACATCACCGACACCCTGAAGCTGACCCTGCGCGGCGGCCGCGCGACGTCCCGCTTCAGGAATCCCATCCAGACCACGACGACGTTGGATGCGCCCAACGTGAACGGCTATGTGTTCGACGCCCGTGGCGACGACCGCGCGCCGCTGCTCGGCTACGGCAACCTCAACCCCAGCGACGCCAACGGTGGCCTGAAGATCTACGGCGTGCCCGTCGGCTCGACCAGCATCGCCAACTTCACGCCCAGCGAAATCCGCATCCGCCCCAACGGCGTGACCAACCGCCAGGACGTGCTGACCGCGGACGTGGCCTGGGAAGTCATTCCCGACGTGCTGACGCTCAAGGGCGGCGCCAGCTACAAGCAGTTCAAGTTCACCAGCTACGACATCCGCCGCACCGTCGAGACGATGAACACGCTGCCGGCCAACGTGATCCCGGCCAGCCTCGTGACGACGCTGACGGGCTTTGGCAAGGGCCAGAACCTGCCCAATGGCTCGATCACCTCCTGGGTCATCCCCAACCTGGACGCTATCGCCCAGGCCTATGACATTTACTGCAACTGCTTGAAGACCGGCCCCGCTGGCGGCCCGGGCGACTACACGCTGACCTCCATCACCAACGGCAGCGCCCGTGGCGGCAACCGTGCCATCTCGGAGACCGACACCGGCACCTGGTTCATGGCCGACTTCGAGACCCGCCTGGGCGGCATGGCCGTGCGCGGCAACCTCGGCACGCGCTACGTCAAGACGGCCATCGTCGCCAGCGGCTACCTGGCCACGGGCGGCGGCAGCCCCGTCACCGCCACCCGCGATTACACGGACTGGCTGCCCTCAGCCAACATCGCGGTCAACTTGACCAAGGACCTGATCCTGCGCGCCGCGGCCGCCAAGGTCATGTCGCGCCCGCCGCTGCAGAACCTGAACCCGGGCGGCACGCTGAGCACGACAGGCACGCTGAGCTACACCGGCGGCAATCCGGCGCTGGAGCCCTTCCGCGCCACGACCTTCGACCTCAGCGGCGAGTGGTACCACTCCAAGAACGGTTTCATCGGCCTGGGTGTGTTCCAGAAGGACATCAAGAGCTATGTGCTGACGGTGGGTCGCAACGTGGCGTACAAGGACACCGGCCTGCCGATGTCGCTGCTGCCGAGCAACTTCACCGGCGACGAACTCTTCCTGGTCAGCGCGCCGGTCAACAGCCCGGGCGGCAAGCTCACCGGCTTCGAGATCAACGTGCAGCAGCCCTTTAGTTTCCTGCCGGGCTGGGGCAAGAACTTCGGCGTGCTGGCCAACTACACGCAGGTCAAGTCCAAGATGGACTATGTGCTCTCCGCCTCGGTCGGGGCGGCCACCGTCTCGGAAGACCTGGTCAACCTGTCGCCGCGCTCCTGGAACCTGTCCGTCTACTACGACGACGGCACCTTCAGCGGCCGCGTGTCGACCTCGGCCCGCTCGACCTTCCTGACCACCATCCCGGCCGGCAACAACCAGGACGTGGCAGGCAAGAACAAGACCTTCAACGTCGACCTGTCGATGGGCTATCAGTTCAACAAGCAACTGCAGCTGACGTTTGAAGCGACCAACCTGACCAACCAGCCCAACGACCAGTTCATCTCCCGCGCGATGAACAACGTCGTCGTCAACAACTACACCGGCCGCGAGTTCATCGTCGGTGGCCGCTACAAGTTCTAAGGCGGACATGGCCTAGAGAAAGCAAAGGGCGCAGACCTACGTCTGTGCCCTTTTTCGCTTGCGGGACCCTGCAGGTCTCCTGATCCCGAAGACGTGTCGATCGCCCCGCGGCGAGCCCGACCACACGGAGACAAATCATGAAGACCCACAGGACCCTGGTGGTCGCAGCCGCTGCATGGCTGATCGCCACCGTCGCCCAGGCCGCCAACAGCCTGCCCGCCGGCACCCTCATCACCGGCCAGGTCAGTGGCGCCAGCACGATGGTGCTGGGCCTGGACCACGGCTTCACCGAGGAGGCGGGCAGCAACATCACGGCGCTGGCTGCCACCGACCTCGAGTTCCTGACTGGCGACGCGGCGGTGGGTATCGACTTCTTCAGCGACGGCCATGTGCAGGTCTGGAACAACACCGGCGCCACCGGCCTGACCGGCAGCTACAGCTTCACCTTCAGCTTCGCGGCCTTGAGCGCGCCCATCACCGGCTTCACGCCGCTGGACATGACGGGTGTTGCCGGCGGCACCGTCAGCCTGCAATTGGTGGATGAGCACACCGTCAGCCTGACGCTGAACAACGTCAGCTTCGCGAGCGAGTTCGGCAGCTTCACGACACAGATCGCCGTCAGCGCCGTGCCGGAGCCTGGCAGCCTGGCGCTGCTGGCCGCAGGCCTCGGTGTCGTGGCCCTGCGCAGGAGGGTCGTCGCATGAAAGCCCTCAAGCACCTGGGCATTGCCGCGCTGCTGGCCCTGAGCCTGCCGGCCCATGCCGTTGATGCCGCGCAACAGACCGCACCCAGCGATGGTTGGGGAGCCGGCACCGTCGGCGGCAGCGCCGCCACCCCCGAGCACATCTACACCGTGCACAACCGCGCCGAGCTGCTGAACGCGCTGGCCAATGGCGGCAACGCGGCCAAGATCATCAAGGTGGCCGGCACCATCGACATGACCGAGGGCACGCCCTTCGCCAGCACCGCCGACCAGAAGGTGAGGGCGCGGGTGCGCCTGACCAGCAACACCACGCTGATTGGCGAAGGCCCGGGCGCCGGCTTCGTCAATGCCTGGATCGACATCACCAGCGTCAGTCAGGTCATCGTGCGCAACCTGCACCTCGTCGCGCCCTGCGATGTCGGCCCGATCTGGGACCCCACCGACGGCGCGCTGGGCAACTGGAACTCCGCCTACGACGCCATTGGCATCGTCACGGCCACGCAGGTCTGGATCGACCGCAACACCATCACCGATGCGCCCGTCACCGACGACACCTTGCCCGTCGAGAACGACAAGACCAAGCAGTGCCACGACGGCGCCATCGACATCACCAAGGGCGCCGACCTGATCACGGTCTCCTACAACCTCGTCACGGCGCATGACAAGAGCATGCTGATCGGCGGCTCCGACAGCCTGACCAGCGACGCCGGCAAGCTGCGCGTCACCATCGCCAACAACGTCTTCAACGGCGTGGTGCAGCGCGTGCCACGCGTGCGCTTCGGCCAGGTCCACGTCTTCAACAACTACTTTGTCGGCAGCAAGACGGCCAATCCCTATCCGCACAGCTACAGCGTCGGCGTGGGCAAGGCGAGCAACATCCTGTCGCACGGCAATGTGTTCGCCATCGACGGCGCGACCGGCTGTGACAGCGTCGTCGTCTACGCCAGCTCCGACCACACGGGCGTGTTCCAGGACAGCGGCTCCACCATCAACGGTGCCGCTTTAGGCGCCTGCAGCGTCCAGGCCGGCGCTGCCTTCGTGCCCGGCTATGCCTACAAGCCGCGGCCCGCGGTCCTGGTCAAGGCCAACAACCTGGCCCTGGCGGGCGCCTGGAAGATCTCGACGCAGATCAGCGGCAGCGGCAACGTCAGCGAGGTGGGCGGCACGAAGGCGCCTGCCGCGAACGAGACCAACGTCCACACCGACACCCGCCTGTCCCTGTCCTTCGATGCGCCGCCCGCCATCGGCACGGCGGGCAAGGTCAATGTCTACCGCACGAGCGACGACGTGCTGGTGGATAGCATCGACCTGAGCAGCGCGCCCTCGGCCAGCGACACGCAGACGGTGCTGGCCCGCACCAACCTCGAGATCGACGCGCTGGGCCTGGGCGCCATGCCTGATGGCGCCACGTTCGCGCGCTATGTCTGGTACCGGCCCGTCAGCGTCAGCGGAGCCAAGGCCTCGGTCAAGCTGCACAGCAACAAGCTGGATTTCGCCACGACCTACTACGTGACGATGGACGCTTCGGTGCTGTCCGGCACCATCAAGGGCGCTGCCTTCGCCGGGATAGCCAAGGCCGACAACTGGAAGTTCACGACGCGCGCTGCGCCGGCGAGCTTCACCAGCCTCAACGTCGACGACGGCGGCACGACGGCCGACTTCCGCACGCTGCAGGGCGCGCTGAACTGGGTCATGAAGAACTGCTCGACCAACAGCCCGGCCGCCAATGGCTGCAACACCGTTGCCACGCCCAAGACCATCCACCTGGCCAACGGCAGCTACCCCGAACTCAACATCCTGCGCAAGGTGTCCAACCTCAGCATCGTCGGCGAGAGCCGTGATGGTGTGGTGGTGGGCGACGTCAACTTCGAGTCGCTGAACTCGGGCAGTGGCGCGAGTTCCGCAACCGCTGGCACCGCACTCAGCACCTCTGGCAAGACCCTGGGCCACCGCGTGCTCGGCGGCGGCCGTGCGGCCCTGCTCGTCGAGACGTCAGACCTGCTGACGCTGCAGAACTTCACGCTGCAGAACCCGCATGTGCGCAGCACGAGCTGGGACAACCAGGCCGAAGCCATCTACTTCAACACCAGCACGACGGCTGCGGCCGCGCGCTTCGTGGCCAAGCAGATGAACTTCCTGAGCCAGCAGGACACGCTGCAGCTCAAGGGCTACAACTGGATCTACCAGTCCCTGGTCGCCGGCAACGTCGACTTCATCTGGGGCAGCGTGATGGCCAGCCTGTTCGAGGACTGCGAAATCCGCTCGGTGGCCGACACGTCCAGCGGCTCGGCCGGCTTCATCCTGCAGTCGCGCGCCACGGCTGGCGACAAGGGCTTCGTCTTCCTGAACAGCCGGCTGACCGCCGAGCCTGCAGTGAGCCAGGCCTACCTCGCCCGCAGCGGCGGCACGACGGCAACGACCTATATCGATCACATCGCCTTCGTGAACACCAAGATGGGCTCGCACATCCTGCCCGCCGGTTGGTGCGTGGGCACGGGCACCAGCAAGACCGGTGTGGGCACGGGCAGTTGTGGCAGCAACCCGCCGTCCTGGGCCGGCACGGCTGACGGGGGCACCACCGACACGGTCGGCTGGCGCGAGTTCGGCAGCATGGACCTGAACGGAGCGCCGCTGGACGTCAGCGCGCGGCTCGGCGTGGCCTCGGTCAAGGTCGCCAATGTGCCGACCAATGTCGTGCTGGCCAAGCCGCTCGGCTCGGCCACTGGCCTGACGACCCGCGCCGAGATCTTCCAGAACTCGACCATCGCCACCGGCGCGCCCGGCGGCTGGGTGCCGGCACCTTGACTCTTCCAGAAAAGAAGCACCACGGAGACACGATGAACATGAAGAACCCGCACGCTCGCCTGACCCTGTGCGCCAGCGCCGTGTTGAGCCTGATGGCCACGGCCCACGCGCAGACCACCGATGCTCCCGCGACGCTGGAGCGCATCCAGATCACCGGCTCCTCCATCAAGCGCCTGGCCGGCGAGACGGCACTGCCGGTCTCGGTGATCAAGTCCGAGGAGCTCGAAGCCCGCGGCCACACCGAGCTCAAGGACCTGGTGCTGGAGATGCCGCAGTCGCTGTCCCTGGGCACCAACAGCGGTGCCGCAGGCCCGATGCTCAATCTGCGCGGCCTGGGGCCGATGCGCACGCTGACGCTGCTGAACGGCCGGCGCATGGCCAACGAGCCGCTGCAGGACCAGTACGTGTCCGTCAACGTCATCCCGCGCATGGCCCTGGACCGCGCCGAGACGCTGCGTGACGGCGCCTCGTCCATTTACGGCTCCGACGCCATCGGCGGCGTGCAGAACTTCTACACCTTCAACAGCTTCAAGGGTGCGCGGGTGAAGGCCGAGTGGAACCAGCCCGAGCACTCCGGCGGCGGCGAGACCAAGGCCATCGGCGCCATCGTCGGCGTGGGCGACCTCAACGCCGATGGCTGGAACGCCTATCTGTCGCTGGACCACCAGCGCAAGTCGGCCCTGTTCAAGATCGACCGGCCCGAGCTGTATGACTACTCGGTGCTGTCGGCCATGGGCCTGGGCCTGCTGCCCGACAACAAGAACCCCAGCCCGATCGCCAACTTCGGCTTCGCGACCGGCGCCAATTCCAACTACAACCCAGCGTTTGCGACCGGCTGCGCGGCGCCGTACTCGCTGCCGACCCTGGGCGCCGGCAGCGTCGCCACGCCGGCCACTTACTCGAACGCCGGTTGCTACCGCAACCCCAACTACTACGACGCTGTCACCGATGGCAGCGAGATCACCAACGTCTTCGGCAAGCTGAGCTGGAAGATCAACAACGACCACTCGCTGGCGCTGGAAGGCCTGCACTCCAAGTTCAATGTGCAGAAGTACCGCGGCATGCAGGTGCCCGCCGGCACGGCCCCGGCCACCACCTACAGCATGCCGGCCACCAGCCGCTTCTACCCTGGCAAGGGCATCACGCCGGCCGTCAAGGTGGTGGGCAGCAACACCGGCGCCAACTCGCCGGCGATGTTCATCGACGCGAGCAAGACGCCCGGCACGGTCACCGACCTGAACATGAACAACCGGACGATCTACTTCGTCTGGGGCCCGGCAGAGCTCGGCTCGGCCTACCGCAACGACGAGCAGACCAACGACCGCCTGGTGCTCAGCGCCGAGGGCACGGTGGCTGGCTTTGACTACCGCGTGGGCCTGAACTACGGCCGGTCGCTGCGCGACACCCGCGCCGGCGCCGGCTACATCCTCTACTCCAAGGCGCAGGAGGGCTTCACCAAGGGCATCCTGAATCCCTTCGGCCTGCAGGACGAAGCCGGCCTCGAATACCTGCGCAGCATCGAGGCGAGCGACTACAGCTACCGCGTCAACCGCGCCTACAACCGCAGCGTGGACGTGACGCTGACGCGCTCGCTGATGGACCTGGCCGGCGGCCCGCTGATGCTGGCAGTGACCGGTGAAGTGCGTCGCGACTCGGCCAAGGTCGAGGCTGCACCGCTGGACTACGTGGCCAAGAACGCCAACGGCAGCTATGCGATCGACGCCTTCGGCAACGTCAGCAAGCACGACCTCGTCGGCGAGACGCCCACGGGCGTGGCACGCGACCTCGGCCGCAACATCAAGTCGGCGGTCATCGAAGTGGACGCGCCCGTCACCCGGCGGCTGAGCTTCAACGCCGCGGTGCGCTCCGACACCTATAGCGACCTGAAGACGACGACGGTCAACCCCAAGCTGTCGGCCCGCTACCAGGCGCTGGACGAGTTGGTGCTGCGCGCCTCGGCCAACACGGGGTTCCGGGCGCCGTCCATCATGGACATCCAGAACCCGACGCCCGAGGTTCGCACGCAGATGATGGACGACCCGGTGCTGTGCCCGAGCGCGACGCCCACCATCACCAACACCGGCAACCCGGTCAACGGCTTCACGCGCGACCAGGTCTGCAACCAGACCATGAGCTACTGGACCAAGTCCCCGGACAACAGCTTCCTCAAGCCGGAGAAGTCCAAGGGCTGGACGCTGGGCCTGGCGCTGGAGCCGACCAAGGGCCTGCTGATGACGGCGGACTACTGGGGCATCAGGCTGACCGACATGTTGGGCGCCGTGGCCATCGCCGAGGTGCAGCAGCAGCCGGCCAAGTACGCGACCAACATCATCCGCAAGGCCGACGGCACCATCGACTACATCATCGCCAGCCAGGCCAACCGCGGCGACACCAGCATCCGCGGGCTGGACCTGTCCATGATGTACCGCGTTGCCACGCCCATCGGTCAGGCCAGCTTCATGCTGGACGGCACCTACTACGAGAGCTACCGCTTCAGCGCCGAGAAGAACGGCGAGGTGCTGAGCAATGTCGGCATCATCACCAACGACGCACGCTACGGTGGCGCCGGCGTCAACTCGGGCCTGGCCGGCATGCCCCAGATCAACCCGCGCTGGAAGCACACCGCCTCGGTGGGCCTGCGCAACGGCCCGTGGTCGGGCCTGGTCTCGGTGCGCTACAACACCGCGCTGACCGACATCACGCCGCGCGCCGGCTCGACGGTGAACCGCGTCAGCCCCTACAGCCAGTACGGCGCCAGCCTGGCCTACTCGGGCTTCAAGGGGCTCAAGCTCAGCCTGGCGGTCAACAACATCACCAACGCGACGCCGCCGATCACGGCCAACAGCCTCTACGTGGGCTACATCACCAGCATGGCCGACGTGCTGGGCCGGGCGTACAAGGTCACCGCCGACTACAGCTTCTGAGCATGAGGCATCTTCATTCTCCGGGCCGTCGCGGCCTGCTGGCCGGTGCTGGCGGCCTGGGTCTCATGGCTTGGCTGCCTTCGGCCATTGCGCAGGCCCCGGCCACGGCTGGCATCGCCACCCGCGGCTGGACCGAGACCCAGGGCGGCCGCGGTGGCCGCGTCATCAAAGTCACGACGCTCGCGCCTGCGGGCCCCGGCAGCCTGAAGGAGGCGATCGAGGCCAGCGGCCCGCGCATCGTCGTCTTCGAGGTCGGCGGTGTCATCGACATGGGCGGCCAGCCGCTCAAGATCACGCAGCCTTTCCTGACGCTGGCCGGCCAGACGGCGCCCGACCCTGGCGTCACCGTCATCAAGGCCGAGACGACGATCTCGACCCACGACGTCGTCATTCAGCACCTGAGCTTTCGGCCCGGCGAGTTCGGTCGGCCCAAGAGAGGCGGCGGCGACCAGGACGGCATCTCGGCATTGGGCGGCGCACACGACGTCATCGTCGACCATTGCAGCTTCTCCTGGGCCACCGACGAGAACCTGTCCGCGAGCGGCCCGCGCTTCGAGGGCAGGACGGTGGAGGACTGGCGCAAGGGCACGTCGCACCGCATCACCTACAGCCACAACCTCATCTACGAGGGGCTGGGCAACTCGGTTCACGAGAAGGGCGAACACAGCAAGGGTTCGCTGATCCACGACAACACCAGCGGCGTGCTGATCTACGCCAACGTCTATGCCTCCAACCGCCAGCGCAACGCCTTGTTCAAGGGCGGCGCGCAGGGGGCGATGGTCAACAACTACGTCTTCAACCCGGGCGATCGCGCCGTGCACTACAACCTGCTCGCCAACGAGTGGGAAGGCCAGCCATGGCAGGTCGGCCGGCTGACGCTGGTGGGCAATGCGATGCGCTACGGCCCGAGCACGGTGGCCGGCACGGCCTTCTTCATGCTGCTGGGCCAGGGTGACCTGGAGCTCTACATGGCCGACAACATCGCTCACGACACGCAGGGTGCTCCGGCGCCGCTGCTTGGCCGCAATGCGGCGACGACGGCGAAGTTGATCGTCGCCAGCCAAGCCTATCTGCCGCCGAATCTCCCGCCGCTGCGCCCGGCGGCGGCCCTGGCGCGCGAGCTGCCCGCCCTCGTCGGTGCACGACCGTGGGCGCGCGACCCGCTGGATGTGAAGCTGCTGGCCGACATGGCGCAAGGCAAGGGCAAGCTGATCGACTCCGAGGTCGAGAACGCGTTGGGCTATCCGCGCCATGCGCCAACGCGGCGCGCTTTCAAGCCCGAGGATTGGAACCTCGACGACATGAGTCCCAAGGCTGGTTGGCCAGACCTCGCAAAGCCATGAAGCTGTCTCCCCTGTTCCTCGCCCTGCTGCTGGCTGGCAGCGCTGCCGCGCAGACGCCGGCTTCATCGCCGGCTTCCGCACCGCGCGGCGAGACCACCGCCAATGTCGCCACCGGCCCACGCCTCATCCTTGTCGGCGACTCGACGATGGCACCGCGCAGCGGCTACGGCAATGCGCTGTGCGCGCGTTTCCAGCAGGTCGCCTGCGTCAACCTCGCGCGCGGCGGCCGCTCCAGCATGAGCTTCCGTGCCGAGGGCCTGTGGTCCACGGTGCTGGCCCTGCTGAACGAGGGCGGCCCCAGCAAGCAAAAGACCCTGGTGCTGATCCAGTTCGGCCACAACGACCAGCCCGGCAAGCCCGGCCGCTCGACCGACCTTGCCACCGAGTTCGGACCCAATATGGCGGGCTATGTGAAGGACGTGAAGGCGGCCGGCGCCGAGGTGCTGCTCGTCACGCCGCTGACGCGGCGCACCTTCAGGGACGGAGAGCTTGGCAACGACTTGCGCCCCTGGGCAGAGGCCGTCATCAAGGTCGCGGCGGAACAGGGCGTGCCGGTGCTCGATCTGAACGCCATCAGCCACGCTGCAGTCGCCGCCATGGGCCAGCCGGCCGCCGACACGCTGGCCGAGGCACCGCCGCGCTTCGATCGCACCCACTTGGGCCCCAAGGGCGCGGCGCTGTTCTCGGAGCAGGTCATGGACGGGCTGTTGAAACTCAGGCCGGAGCTGGCCACGGCGCGCACGCTCGAGAGGTGAGTCAGGGCAGCACGACGGTCACGAGAGCCATGGCGTCCTCGAGCGCCAGCACGTCGTGCACGGCCTCTCGGTCCAGGTAGAGCAACTGGCCTGCCTGCAACTGATGGCGGCCGGCGTCGGTCGTCACGGCCAATGCGCCAGAGATGCACTGGATGGTGATCTCGTGCGCCACCTTGTGCGGCGGCAGCGCCTTGCCGGCGGGCAGCACGAGACGCATGACTTCCAGGTCGCGTGACTTGAACAGCGCCACCGTTCGCGCGCCGTCGGGGTCGCCAGCGCTGGGGCGGATGTCGATGGCTTGACCGGGGGTGGCGTGCGGGATGGCCATGGCAGCGAGTATGCGCCTCGTGCCGTCGCCGCCGCCATGGGGCAGCCGGCCGCTGACGCGCTCGCCGAAGCACCGCCGCGCTTCGATCGCGCCCACCTGGGCCCCAAGGGTGCGGCGCTGTTTTCGGAGCAGGTGATGGAAGGGCTGATCAAGCTCAAGCCGGAGCTGGCCAGCGCCAGGACGCTGGCGCCTTGAGCGAGCGGCGTCGACCGGTCAGTCCGCCTTGGGCAGACAGGCCTTGACCTGCGCCAGCGCCTGGTCCCTCAGCCGCTCGTAGTCGGCATAGGTGGCGAAGTCGCGCTGCGCGGCCGGCTGGTTCAGCAGATAGGCCGTCACCACCATGTCGGCATGCGGCAGGAACAGCGTATAGAAGCCCAAGGGACCCCCACCGTCCAGCGAGGGTTGGTCCAGCCCCAGGGTTTCCACGCCGCCGCCTTGTTCGCGCTTGAGGGGTGGGCTGCCGGCCGGTGCCTGGCTTGCAAAGCCCTGCATCTGCCGGCGGATTGCGTCACGGTCTGCTTCGGCCTTGCCGGGCGCTGAGCGTTCGAGCTTCAGGTTGACGAAAAGCTGGCCCTGCGCCGTGGCCATCAGCACGCGGTAGCCGTCCAGCACCGACACCTGCAGTTCCGCTCCTCCGGGGACGGTGATGGATCGCGCCGTGGCCGGGATAGACCGCTTGGTCTCCACGCCCTTGATCGGGCCCGCAGATATGCATCCAGCAATGGCCTGCAGTTCGATGGTCGACGAATTCGCCGAGGCGGTGGTGGCAGCCAGCAGCAGGCTGGTGATGGCAGCAGTGATCAATAGGGGCCTCCATGAAATGCTTGCGGCGCAACTATGCGGCAGGAATCGCCGGTGGGCTTTGAAGGCAGGACGTGAAGATGCACGGCAGGTCAGGGAGCAAGCGCTGTTGCCCGGCGGCGGGCCATGACATCGACCCGATCCAGTGCCCGTCTTGGAGTCCGCTAGCGTCCGGTGACGGGTGCAGGCAGGGCCTCATGCTCGCAGAGCGGTCCGGTCAACCTGGCCCAGGGCGGCCGCTGCCCAACGAACAACGCGTCCGTCGGTGCGAATGCGCCCGGGTCGTCCAAGCTACCCGCGTAGATCGTCACCATCTCGGGCGCCGATTCGGGCGTGCCGAACAGCAGGCTGCCACAGTCGCCACAGAAATTGCGCACGGCTGGCAGCCCGCTGCCGCCGGCGATGCGCGACTGCTTCACCGGGCCCTGGCAGGTGAATGAGGGCTTGGGCACTCCGAGGATCGGGACGCCACCGCTGCCGGAGGCACGCTGGCAGTCGCGGCAGTGGCAGACGACGGCGAAAAGGGCGGGGCCAGGCGAGCCGTAGCGCACGGCGCCACACAGGCAGCCGCCGCTCAGCCGAGTGCCATCACTACTGGCTTCGCGGTCAATGGTCAGGTCCATTCGCCGGCACTTTCACCCCGCGCTTGAAGCGGGCCGCTTCAGCGAGGCCAGGCGTCGCCAGGCCAGGCCCGTCAGCCCGCCCAGCAGCAGCATTGCGGTCGTTGGTTCCGGCACGGGCGACACATAGGCGTTGCGGAAGTCGAAGCCGCTGCCCAGTCCGATCATTGAGAAGTTCGCCACGGGCGTGCCGCCGGCGTCCCATACCTGCTGCATGCCGCCCCAGGCCAGGGTGTGGCCCATGTCGACCACCGAGTCCGACGTTGCGGCGCCGAGCCCCTGCACGAAGGCGCCTGCGAACGACGCCGCATTGGCCGTCATTTCGAACACGAGGTTGGTGCCGGTCGGAATCGTGAAGGACAGGTTGGCCGAGCCTGTCTGATCGCCGGCGCAGTTTGACTGGCTTGCGGCCATGGACCAGCTGCAGGCGCCTTGCCGCGCATACTGGACATGTGTGCCGGCGCCACTGAACAGCCGCAAACCGGCCTGCCACGACGCGTTAGCGGCGACGAAGCTCGGCGCCGTGGTGTTCAGCAGCAGGCCCTGGGCCGCGTACAGGACCGAAAGATCGATGGTGGCCGACACGTTGAAGAGCGTCCCCGGCGCGGCGCCGGGCACGTTGAAGACGACCACGTCGCGGAACAGTGAAGCCACCGACGACGTGCCCGAGCCGTTCGGGTTGGGGTTGCTGAACTCGAATGCGTTGACGGATGCCTGCGCCTGCGTCGAGACATGCAGGCCACCGGTCTGCGCCCACGCGTACGCCACCGCCCGGCCCTGGACGCTGCCCGGCACCAGCGGCCCGGCGATGTCGGCTTGCTGGCTGATGAACGACGGCAGCGGCGGTTTGGATGAGTTGACGACGGCACCGGCGGCGGGCGGCTGCACCGGGGACGCGAAGCCGAAGGCGTTGGCACTCACGTTGGTCTCGGTGTAGTACAGGCTTTGGGCCGAGACGGCGCAAGGGGCCGAGCAAGCGATGCCAATCAGGGCAAGCAGGGCTCGACCGAGAGGGGTGCGGTGGGTCATGGCGTTACCTTCGGGTTGCCGACAGGGATCGGCTGGCGCCCGCCACCCGAAGGCCGAATGTAGCGGCGGCCCCGGCAGCCGGGCGGTCGGCGCGTCCCCTGGTGGCAGCCGCAGCGCCCCCGTGGTCGGGGGGCTCAAGGACTGGCGGCCCGGCCCCTACTTCTTCTGCGCTGGCCTGTGGATCATCGTCCGCTGGAACCATGCCTCGTTCATCCGTGCCAGGAATTGCGCATTGATCGGAAAGCCGCAGCCGTCGCCGAGCACGGCCTCGGAGCCGCAATGCGGGCACATCGCTGTCTGCTCGTTGATGGCCTTGGGATCGTCGATGTTCTGCACCGTCAGGCCGGTCCAGCCGACGATGTCATCGGGCTTGAAGATGCCGACACAGTTGCAGCAACCGCAGACCTTGCTGGCCTCGATCTGGGCGTAGTTGTTGGTCGTGTAGCGGTAGGCGGCGAGCAGTTCGTTCATGGCAGGTCCGAGGACAGGTTTGAGCTGGAGTGTGGCGCCGCAGCGCCTGATTCGCCATCGCGCTTGTGTGGATCCGCTTTCAAAGATCGGCCGCCGGCGCCACTGATGGGTGCGGCGCGCCTTGCAGCGCCACCAGCGAAGCGTGGATGGCCTCGGCGACCCAGGGTGTCTCGGCCATGGCTGCCTCGTCGATGCCCGATCCGAGCAAGGAAATGCTGATTGACGCCGCCTCGACGATGACGGCCGACATCGTCCTCAGTGTCTCCTTCAGCGCCGCGTCGGCGTGATGCGCCCGTGGCGACGCATTGAGCACGGCGACCGGCTTGCCCACAAAGAGCTCGAAGCTGACCAGCCAGTCCAGCAGGTTCTTGATGGCGCCGGTGACGCCGTGGGCGTACTCCGGGCTGGCGATCAGCAGCGCATCCGCCGCGGCGACCTGGGCATGCAACTGGGCGACGCTGGGTGGCAGGTTCGCCTCCAGGTCCGGGTTGAAGAGCGGAAGCTCACCCACCAATGTGCACACGCTGACCTCCATATCTGGCGGCGCCAGGCACTGGGCCGTGCGCAGCAGCGCGGCGTTGATGGAGGCGGTGCGCAGGCTGCCGCAAACCGCCAGAATTCTCACGACGCGCTGTCGCGCTTCTTCATGGCGCGCCGACCGGCCATGACAGCGAGCACGGCCAAGGCGAGGGGGTAGCCGGCCACGTCGAGCCCGGCGAACTGCCGCGTGGCGACCAGCGTGCAGACAATGAACACGGCGCAGGCGAAGAACAGGGCCGCGATGACAAACCACAGCCCGGGCGTCAACAGCGAGCCGTGTCGATTGGGCCGATTGAAGCTCATGCGACCGCCCACCGAGACAAAGAAGGCCGACAGGGTTCCGATGACCGCGCAGAAGATCAAGGCCGGGGTCAGCGTCGCGCCGCCGCGCGCCGCCAGCGTGAACGTGCTGAAGGCGAGGAGCACCGCGAGCGTGATGCCCAGGAGCAGGGTCACGGCACCGACAGCGCGCTGGACCCACAGGCCGCCGGGTTGATCGGCGATCGGGATTTGAGGGTTGTGGGATGCACGCATTCAATGCTCGCGGTTGTGGTGGAAGGACTATGCCAACAAAGTCAGGGTCGGCCGGATGTTGCCGAGGTGAAAACTCGCCTTGTCGGGCCGCGCCCGGGCCGTGCTGTCCGTCAATGGCGCTGACTTGCCAGCCATGTCGCCGCCGCCCGCTGCTTCTCGACGTCGAACAGGTGCCCACCGGGCGTGGCGCGCGTCTGCAAGCCGGCCCCTCGTCCCCAAGCCTGACCCAACCGTCCCCAAGCCTGCTGCACCGCATCCCACGGAAACAGCTTGTCGTCCGGCGATCCGAACAGCATCAACGGCCTCGGCGCAATCAGCGCTGCCACATCCGGATGATCCAGCTCCGCCGCCAGCCCCGGATGGGCCATGCTGAAGGCAGACTGCCCCACCAGGGTGTGCTCGCCCGGCCGTAGCAGCCCTTCGCGCGTACACATCCAGTGCGCGGCGACGCAGGCCGAGACTTCATCGCAGACGGCCGCCAGCTGCCAGGCGCGGAATGCGCCCATCGAGAAGCCCAGCACCGCGACGCGTTTGCCATCCACTTCGGGCCGCTCGCGCAGCCAGCGGTGCGAGCGCAGATCGTCGCTGGCGATGATGCCAGCCCAGGTCTGGCCGAGCTGCATCAGGTGGTTGGCCAGCGCCTGCTGGTCGTCGCGCACCAGGCCGGGCCGGCTGCGCTCGCCCCAGCCAAGTGCGTCGATGGCCAGCACGGCAAAGCCTGCCTCCACCAGCGTGTCGCCGACGAAGCAGCCGCCGTAATAGCGCTGGGCCCAGGCCTGGGCTGACGGCTTGGGCTGGAGCGGCCGGATCAGCTTTTCCTTGCCGATGTCGAAGCGCGCACCGTGATCGTGCATCACGACGACGGCTGGGTGCGGGCCGGCGCCTTTGGGGCGCAGATAGAGCGCCGGTACGCGGTCGCCGAGTGCGCCGCGCAGCGTCAGCGCCTGGGCCGTGTGGCTGCCGCGGTCTTGCTCGCCGAGCACTTCAGTCGCGAAGTCGTTTCCGACGTCACCCGGCTGCAGGATCAGCCGACGGGCGTTGGCCAGGGTTTCGGCGCGCCAGCCGGGGCCGGGGCGCCAGGCCAGGCGCGGGCGCCAGCGGCGCTGCAGGCCCGCCAGCGTCTCGTCGAGGGCTTCGGCACGGGCGAACACCGGCCACGTGGCCAGTGCAGCAAACAGTTGGCGACGTGCAAGGTTCATGGTCGCCAGGGGCTGCCAAGCAGGCGGCGCTGTGAGAGAGTCGGGCGATGCACCTGCGCCGCCGCGATGCCTGTCTGCTGCTCCTGACCCTGCCTGATGCGATGGCGTGGGCCGACGACAGGGCGCCGCTGCGGATCGGCTGGAGTGACTACCCGCCCTTCCAGAGCAAGGGCGCTTCCGGCAACCCGCAGGGCCTGGACGTGGAACTGCTGGAGTTGATGGCCCAGGCTTGCGGCGAGCATCTGCAATGGTCGCGCCGGCCCTGGGCGCGGCAGGTCCCGGACATCGCCCAGGGCGAACTGGATCTGATGTCTTCGGCCACGCACACCCCGGAGCGGCTGGCGTTTGGCGACTTCACGCTGGCCTATCGCAACGAACGCGTGGCGCTGATGGGCTTGGCGGGCGCAGCGAATCGGCCGCGCCGGCTGGCCGACCTGAAGGGCCGCGCGGTCAAGATCGGCATGATCCGCGGCGTGTCCTTTCCGCTGGCCGTGCGCCGCGAGCTGGAGGACCCGGAGCTGGCGGGCCAGCTGGTGCCGCTGCATGCCAATGACCTGACGCTGTCGGCCCTGCGCGGGCGGCGCGTGGACTACGTCATCGACGACCCCGCCACGCTGCTCTACCGCGCCGCGCGTGAGCCCGGCGAGGCGGTGGAGGTGGTGCTGGAGTTGGCCGTGAGCCCGGTCCATGTCTACGTCAGCCGGCGCACGCTGGAGCGGCGGCCGGACCTGATGCAGCGCCTCAACCTGGGCCTGCAGCGGGCGCGCCAGCAGCCCGAATGGAACCGGGTGCTGGCGCGTTATCCAGGCTACTAGCCACCCACCCATGCCGGTAGCGCCATCGACAGCGCGGGAATGTAGGTGACGGCCAGCAGTGTGGCCAGCAGCGCGCCGTAAAAGGGCGCAATCGATCGCATGACCTGGCCGACGCTGACGCCACCGATCGCGCAGCCGACGAACTGCGTGCTGCCCACCGGCGGCGTGTTCAGACCCAGCGCGCAGTTCAGCAGCATGACGACGCCGAACTGCGTCGGGTCCATGCCGGCCTTCATGCAGATGGGCAGGAAGATGGGCGTGCAGATCAGGATGGTGGCCGCCATGTCCAGGAAGGTGCCGAGCACGAAGAGCAGCACGTTCACCCACAGGAAGATCGCCCATGGTCGGTTGCCGCTGAGTTGCTCCAGCCATTCACCGGTCTTCTGCGGCACCTCATACAACGCCATGAAGTAGCCGAACGCGGCCGAGATGCCGATCAGGAGCAGCACGACGCCCGTCGTCTTGCAGGCCTTGGCGCAAGCCTCCAGGAAGCCGCGGCGGCTCAAGGATTTGTAGGCCAACCCAGTGACGATCAGCGCCCAGCAGACGGCCGTGGCGGCCGACTCGGTGGCCGTGAACACGCCGCTGAGGATGCCGCCCAGGATGATGACGATGACCAGCAGGCCCGGCAGTGCCGCGACAAAGGCCGAGAACACGGCTCCCCAGCCGGGAAAGGCACCGTGCGTCGGGTAGCCGCGCTTTACCGCGACGCCATAGGCTGCGGCCAGATTGGACAGCGTCAGCAGCACCGCCGGGATCAGGCAGGCGAGGATGAGGTTGAAGACGCTGACCGCCGCAATGCCGGCCGTGGCCAGCACATAGATGATGAGGTTGTGCGAGGTGGGCATCAGCGCGCCGACCAGGGCGGCGTGCGTGGTCACGTTGACCGCGTAGTCGGCGTCATAGCCCTCGCGTTTCATCAGCGGGATCATCACCGAGCCCATCGCCGACACATCGGCCAACGGTGAGCCGGCCACGCCGCCGAACAGCGTGCAGCCCAGCACATTGCTCATCCCCAGGCCGCCGCGTACATGGCCCACCAGCCGGTTGGCGAAGTTGACGATGCGCTCGGCGATGCCGCCGTGCAGCATCAGCTCGCCGGCAAAGATGAAGAACGGGATGGCGAGGAAGGAGAAGACCTGCATGCCGCCCACCATCTTCTGGAAGACGATGGCCATGGGCAGGTCGGCCGCGAGCGCCGTCGCCACGGACGACAGTCCGATGGCAAAGGCCACCGGCACGCCCAAGAGCAGCAGCAGCACGAAGCTGCCGCACATGATCCAGAGTTCAAGACCCTCCACCTCAGACTCCCGCTTCTTCTATGGTCTGGCCGCGCCAAAGCGCGATCAGGTGCTCGATGCAGAACAGCACGATGAGCACGCCGGAGATGACCAGCGGCAGATAGTCCAGCCCCTCGGACATGCCGAGCATGGGCTTGGGCTCGGCCCATTTCAGCGTCAGCCACTCCCAGCCCGCGACGGCCATCAGCACGGCGAAGACGATCACGCAGAGATGGATGAGCGCCTCGGCCACGCGCTGCGCGCCCTTGGGCAGCAGCACCACGATGGACTCCATGCCCAGGTGGCCGGCATCGCGCACGCCCACCGCCACCGCCAGGGCCGTGATGTAGAGCACCAGCAGCAGCGCAAAGGGCTCGGTCCAGGTGGGCGAGTCGTTCAGCAGATAGCGGCCCACGACCTGCCATTGCACGCAGACGACGAGGACGACGAGCCCCAGCACGGCCGCGCGCAGCGACCAGCGCGACAGCGTCGCGCAGAGCTTGGTGTAGGCGTTCATTTGGTGTCTTGAATCGCTTTGACGAGGGCTTGGAGTTCCGGCGTGTTGACGAACTTGGCGATGACTGGCTGGACGGCCTGGCGGAAGGCTTCGCGGTCCGGCTCGACGATCTGCGCGCCGGCGGCCTTCACGGCGGTCAGGGCCTTGGCTTCCTGCGCGTCCCAGCGTTCGCGCTCGACGGCGACCGAGGCCTTGGCGGCCTCGCGCAGCTGCTTCTGCTGGTCGGGTGTCAGCTTGTCCCAGATGCGCTTGCTGATGAACAGCCCCTCGGGCGTCATCGAATGCTCGGTGCGGCTGTAGAACTTGGCCGCCTCGAAGTGGCGGAAGCCCTCGTAGCTCGGCACATTGTTCTCGGCCGCATCGATAAGGCCGGTCTTGAGCCCCGTGTAGACCTCGCCGATGGGCATGGGCGAGGGGTTGGCGCCCAGCGCCGTCATGGCGGCCACCCACAGGTCGGTTTGCTGCACGCGGATCTTCAGGCCCTTCATGTCGGCCAGCGTCTTGATGGGCTTGCGCGCATAGACCGAGCGGGCGCCGGAGTCATACAGCGCCAGGCCGACCATGCCTTGGTGTTCGCAGGCCCTGAGGATCTCCTCGCCGGCCGGGCCGTCGAAGGCATGGCGCATGTGGGCCGTGTCGCGGAACAGGAAGGGCAGGGAAGGCACCAGCGTCTTCGGGCACATGGCCGTCAGCGGCGCGAGGTTGACTCGCGTCATCGCCAATGCGCCGAGCTTGACCTGGTCGATGGTCTCCTTCTCGCTACCGAGCGCGCCCTTGTTGAAGACCTTGACCGTCAGCGCGCCGCCGCTGCTCTTGGCGAGCAACTGGCCCAGGTGCTTGACGGCGACGACGGTGGGGTAGTCGTCGCTGTTGTGCACGTCGGCGGATTTCAGCTCCAGGGCCCAGGCTGCGGGGCTGAGCAGCGCCGCAGCGATCAGCGTGGTTTGGATCTTCATGAGGTCTCCTTAGTCGAGAGCGCGATAGCGCAAGTTCGAGAAGCGTGCTTCGCCTTGACCCGCCGCGTAGATCGCCGGGCGCAGGCTGGCGAAGCCGCCCGCTGTGTTGTGGTGGTAGCCGCTGACGTCCATCTGCACCGGGAACTTGGCCCAGGGCTGGCCGGCGTCGGCACGCGAGTACAGCGTCAGCACATGGCGCACGCAGCGCAACCTCAACTGCATGCGGCGCGAGATGCCAGCGGGCTTGGGCACGGCCCGGATGTCCTGCCCGTAGCGGTGCAGCTGCAAGCTCTTCGCATTGGCGCCCATGCCGGCGTACAGGCGCGGGCTGTAGAACATGACGAGGCCGGCTTGCACGCCTTCGTCGAAGTCGAGATCGAACTCCAGCTCGAACGCCGGGTCGCCCTGGATGAAGCCCAGCGGTGGGCTGTCGGCCGGGCCTTTGCCGGTGGCGGTGAGGCGCAGCTTGCCGTCCACAACGCGGGCGCGCTGCGCCTGGCTGCTGCCGCTGAGGAATTGCCAATGGGTTTTCAGCGTCGTGCCGGAGAAATCGTCCGACAGCGCCAGGCCATGCGGTACGGCGTCGCCGCCCTTGGGTTTGGGCAGCGGCGCGCCGTCGTCGGCATCGACATGGAACCAGCCATCGGCACTGAAGCGCGCCGGTGCCAGCAGCATCTGTCGGCCCAGCGTGTGGAAGCTGTTCTCGTAGCCGTGATACAGCATCCACCAATCGCCCGCGGGGCCTTGGACCAGGCTGCCATGACCGCGCGACCACCAGCGCTCGCGCGGTGAGCGGGTGCGCATCAGCGGGTTGTGCGGCGCCTGCTCCCAGGGGCCGTCAAGCGTGCGGCTGCGCGCGGCGATGACCATGTGCCCGGTCGGTGGCCCGGCGGTGCCGCCCACCGCCAGCAGCATGTGCCACCAGCCGCCATGGCGCAGCATCTTGGGCCCCTCGGGCGAGAAGCTTTCGACGTCCCAGTCTTCGGGATAGCGCCAGGGGTCGTAGACATGCTCGATGGAGCCGGCAAGCTTGAGCCCGTCCTCACTGAGGCGCACGCGGTCGCCACCACTGAGAAAGAGCCAGCGTCGGCCGTCTTCGCCGACGACATGCGTCGGGTCGATGTGCTTGCTCAGCCCGAGCGGCACAGGCTGGGACCACGGCCCCTCGATGCGATCGGCCCAGCTGACGAGGATGTCGTTGGGCGAGGCCTTGACGGGCAGATAGAGGTAGTAGCGATCGCCGTGCTTGCACAGGTCCGGCGCCCAGACGCTGCCCACCGCCTCGTGCAGCGCGTTGGCCACCGGCCGCCAGTTGACCAGGTCGCGTGAATGCCAGATCAAGAGGCCCGGCACGGCCTCGAAGCTGGAGTGGGTCAGGTAGTAGTCGCTGCCGTCCTTCAGCACCGTCGGGTCGGGCCTGTCGCCGGCCAGCACAGGGTTCAGGAAGCGACCATCACCCAGGTCGGCCTTGCGCTGGCCCTCAATGCCCTTGGGCCAGGGCTGGCAAGGCGGCAGGTAGGGCTGGCCGGGCGCGTCGGAGCAGTCGGCGGCGCCCCAGGCCGGTGGGACCGCCAGCAGTGCCAGCAAGCCGCGGCGGTCCAGGCTCACTTCGAGACCTGCGTGAACAGCGATTGCCAGCCCGCCTTCGGCGCCATGTCGGCGAGATTCCAGTCGGCCTCGACAAAGGTGCGCTGCGTCGGCTTGCGCTTGGGCAGGCCCTCGGGGTTGTTCTGGGTCTCGTCGTCGATGAGCTGGCCGCGGTCCTCGGCGATGTCGGACAGCTGCTTGAAGTCCAGCGGATCGCGCGCCCAGGGCCGCGAGCCGACGTACAGCGGCAGCAGCTTCTCCAGCTCGCGCGGCGGCAGCCAGTTCAGGCCGGCAGGCAGATAGGGCTGGCGCACGGGAATGATCTCGGCGCTGGTCGTGTAGCGGCCCGTCATCGGCAGGGGTTGGCCCTGGCGGTCGACGGCGAGGTTGTCCTGTTCGTAGAGCTGCACGTCGCCGACGCCGCCCAGTGTGAAGAAGGGCAGGTTGAGCGCCGTGCCAGGGCCGGCGCGGTAGACGTTGCCGGCCAGCGTGATCTTGCCGACCTGGTAAGGCCGGCCCACCCATTCGTGGGCGATCAGGTTGTAGTGCACCGCCCGCCAGCCGGGGTTGTAGATCAGGTTGTTGACCATGGCGCCCCACACGCCGCCCTTGAACAGCGCATTGCGCTCGCGGTTGGACGCATAGACGTTGCCCAGCAGCAGGATCTGCGTGGCGTTGTCGTGGATCAGCGAGCCCTTGCTGTGCTCGCCCTTGATGTGCACGGCCTCGTTCAGCCCCTCGTAGATGAGGTTGTGGCTGTAGGTGATGGCATGCGAGGTGTGGGCGCGCCAGTCGTCGGGGGTGGCGCCCTCGAAGCGATGGCCGCCGACGGAGAGGTTTTCGTCCGTTGCCCAGGAGAAGCTGCAATGGTCGACGATGACGCGCTCGGCGCCGTCACCGGTGGAGAAGCCGTCATGGTCGTTGCCGCTGCGCTTGGCCCGCCCGAAGGCGCCGGGGCGGATGCTGATGTGCTGCAGGATGACGTCCTTGGCAAACACTTCCAGTTCGCCCTTGACCAGCGTGATACCGGGGTCGGGCGCCGTCTGGCCGGCGATGGTGATCTTTCCTTCGCGCAGCTTCCAGCTCTTGCCCGCCAGGTCGATGACGCCGCCCACCTCGAAGACGACGATGCGCGGCCCGGGCGTATCCAGGGCCGCCTTCAGGCTGCCCGGGCCTTCGCCGGCGAGTGTCGTCACGCGAATGATCTTGCCGCCCTGGCCGCCGGTGGTCTGCGCCCAGCCGGCGTGCACATAGGTGGCCGGATGCAGAGGTGCCGTGTTGGTCTGCGCATGGCAGAGCCCGGCCGCCAGGGCCAGCGTCCAAAGAATTCGCATATCGCTTCTTTATCCCATCAGGTCTTGCATCGCCTCGCGCGGGATCAGCGCGCCCGGATGCTGGATGACACGGGCCGCCACTCGGTTGCCGAATGCCGCGCCTGCTGCCGGCGTGGCACCGCGCAGGCGCTGGCTCAGGTAGCCGGCCGCGAAGGAGTCGCCGGCCGCGGTGGTGTCGACGACGCGCGGCACCGCTTCGGTGGCCACGTCCTGCCAGACATGGTTGAGGCCGACGCGGGTCGACAGTGCGCCGCGCTTGATCGCGATCTCGGCCACGGGCAGCGCCTGGGCTGCGGCCACGGCGGTGTCCAGGTCGGCCAGGCCGTGCAGGGCCTGGTGGTCGTCGGCGGTGATGAGGGCGACGCTGGCGGCCGCGAAGGCGCGTTGGTACCAGTAGCGCGCATCGGCCAGCGAATCCCACAGCCGCGGGCGGAAGTTGTTGTCGAAGGCGACCAGCTTGCCCGCGGCACGCATGCGCGCCATCAGCGCCAGTGCACGCTCGCGTCCGGCCTGCGGCAGGATGGCCAGGCTGATGCCCGACAGGTAGAGGGCGTCCAGCCCGTCGGCCTGCTCCTCCAACGCCGTCGTCGCGGTATCGAAATAGGCGCGGGCTGCGGCCTGGCCGCGCCAATAGTGGAAGCGTCGCTCACCGCCCTCGTCCAGCTCGATCAGGTACAGGCCCGGCAGCCGGCCGGGCAGGCGCTGCACGAGACCGGTCTGCACGCCTTCGGCGGCCCAGCGCTCGAGCAGGCCGGCGCTCAGGGAGTCATCCCCCAGGGCGGTTGCGTAGTGCACGCGCAGGTTCGCCCCGCCGCAACGGGCCAGGTAGACGGCGGTATTCAGCGTGTCGCCGCCAAAGTTCTGGCGCAGCTGGCCGAAGGCCTGGCCCTGCAGTTCGAGCATGCATTCGCCCAGGGCGGCGATGGACACCGGCCGGGAGGCGGGCGAGGAAAAAGTGTTCACGGATAAAAATGAAACAGCGGTTCAATAAAGATAGCTTACCCAGTTCATTCCGGGCCACATGGTTTACCCCGCCTGGCGCTGAGGTCGCCCGGCCTGCCTTAGAGTGCGCGCCGCGCGCTCTAAGGCGTGCCARATCATGAAGCCAGGGAGAGCAGATGAAGATGAACCAAGTGCGCGCCGCATGGGCGCTGCTGGCCGCAGCCTTGATCGCCGCGCCGGCCTGGGGTGACTGCAAGCTCAGCCAGCTGGAGATCCCGGTCCGCATCGTCAACCATCGCCCGGTCGGCACGCTGAACCTGAACGGCACCGAAGTGCCCATGCTGATCGACAGCGGCGCCTTCTTCAGCTTCCTGACGCCGTCGGTGGCGGCCCAGCTCAATCTGCGGCTGAGGAGCCTGCCCGCCGGCCTGCGCATCTGGGGCTATACCGGCTCCGTCGAAGCGCGGGCGACGCGCGTGGAGAAGGTGATTTTCCAGGGCACCACACTCAACAACGTCGAGTTCATCGTCGGCGGCAACGAGCTGGGTTCGGGCATCCAGGGCGTCCTGGGGCGCAATTTCCTGTCCATGGCCGATGCTGAATATGACCTGGCCCACGGCGTCGTGAGGCTGATGTTCCCCAAGGGCGATTGCGACAAGACCAACTTTGCCTACTGGGCCGGCGAGGCACCCATCATCGTGCTGCCGCTGGAGGGGGGCTCGCGCGGCCATGACACGGCCATCCAGGTGACCGCCCGGGTCAACGACCAGGACGTGAGGGCGCTGCTGGACACCGGCGCGCCGCGCACCTCGCTGAAGCTGCGCACGGCCAAGCGTGCCGGCGTGAAGGAGTCCGACCTCACGGAAATCGGCCGCGTCGGCGGCGCCGGTTCGGGCAAGGCAAAGGCGTGGACCGGGCCGATCGAGACCTTCGAGTTCGGGGGCGAGAAGATCCACAACAGCCAGTTCGTCATCGATGAGGCCAGCGGGGCCGACCAGGACATGCTGCTGGGTCTGGACTATTTCCTGTCGCACCGCATCTATGTGTCGCAGCTGCAGCGCAAGCTCTACGCGACCTGGAATGGCGGTGCGGTGTTTGCTCGCACCACGCCCGGACAGTACGACCCGCGCTATGYGGCGCGGCCTGATGACATCTCGCCCGACGACGCGGCCGCCCTGGCGCGGCGCGGCGAGGCTTCGGCGGCCCGCGGTGAGTATGAGCGCGCGCTGGAGGACCTGAACCGCGCCTGCGAACTCGAGCCCCTTGCCGAGGCTCACTTCCTGGCGCGGGCGCGGGTGCATCTCTCCATGCGCCAGTTCGCCAAGGCCCAGGCCGACCTCGACGAAGCCCTGCGGCTGCACCCTGCGCTGGACGAGGCTCTGGCCCTGCGCGCCGCACTGCGGGTGTCCAAGGGCGAACGCGACGGCGCGCTGGCCGACTTGCAGGCTCTGGACGCGGCACTGCCGCCGTCCTCGCATCTGCGTGCCGGCATGGCTGACGTCTACGCCAGGCTGGAGCTGGTGCCCGCGGCCCTGCGCCAGTGGGAGCTGTGGATGCCCAGCCATCGCTCGGACAGCGGCATGGCCCGCGTGTTGAACAACCGCTGCTGGTTGCGCGTGCGCCTGGCACTGGACCTGAAGCTGGCCCTGGACGATTGCAAGGAGTCCGTGAGCCTGGACGGCGGCGCCGTGTCGGCCCGCGACAGCCTGGGCTGGGCCTATCTGCGTCTGGACGACGCGTCGCGCGCCCTCAAGGCCTTCGATGCGGCCATCGAGATCAAGCCCCTGCCCATGGCCCTCTACGGCCGCGCGCTGGCGCAACGCCGCCTGGGCAACGAGGACGCCGCCAGGCGCGACCTCGAGGCGGCGCGCAAACAGCGTCGCCACATCGACGACGAGGTCCGCAAGCAGGGCCTGCCCGTCGCCGAGGACGCGCCGGCCTCGGCGAGCGCGGCAACACCCTAGGCTGATATACCCCGCCAGGCCGCCTCGGCCAGCAGCCCCGCATAGGCCGCCGGCTTGGCCTCGCGCCGCCCGGCCAGCCAGCCGCGGCAGTAGGACTCCGCACCGCCCAGCACCAGGGCCGGGATCAGCTCGGCCGGCAGCTCGGCGAGGAGGCCGGCGCGCACACTCTCGGCCAGGCGGGCATCGATGGGGGCATAGCGCGCCTCCAGCCGCTCGCGCAGGGCATCGCCATGCGGCCCCTGGGCCACGGTCTCGCGGGCCATGAAGAGAAAGGCCGCCAGCTCGGGCAGGGCGGTCACCCAGTCCACGTAGGCGGTCACCAGCTCAACAACCACTGCCTGTGCATCGGCGACGGCCTCGGTGCGTGTGGCGATGGCGCGGCTCTGATCATCGAAGCCGGCGAAGAACAGGGCCGCCGCCACGCCTTCCTTGTTGCCGAAGTGGTGGTAGATCGTGCCCACGCTCTGGCCGCTGCGCTGGCGCAGGTCCTCGATGGTGGCGGCCTCGATGCCGCGGGCGTTGAAACAGGGCAGGGCGTGCGCGAGCACCGCGCGCCGGCTGGCGCCGCGCTCGCCGGGCGAAGCCAGCTTGAAAACCTGGTTCAGGCGGCTGGTGGAACCACGGGGCTTGCTCATTAGAACAATATTCTAGAATCGTTCGGCGTTCACGCGAAGAGGATGACAGGCGATGCAACTGCCGAATCTGCTGGCGTCCCGACGGGGGCGTATCGCGGCGTTCTTCCTGATGTACCTGACCGAGGGCCTGCCCATCGGTTTCGCGTCGACCACCGTTGCGACCCAGCTGCGCCGCCAGGGCGCCAGTGCGGGCGAGATCGGCGCCTTCATCGGCTTCGTGTTGCTGCCCTGGGCCTTCAAATGGGCCTATGGCCCCTTCGTCGACCTGATCGCGTCCAGGCGCCTGGGCCCGCGCCGAGGCTGGATCCTTGGCGCGCAGCTGATGATGGTGCTGACGCTGCTGGCCCTGACCGGGCTGGACCTGACCACCCAGCTCGGCCTCTTCACGGCAGTGCTGGTCGTGCACAACCTGTTTGGCGCCGTGCAGGACGTGGCCGTCGATGCGCTGGCCGTGACGACGCTGCCCGAGCATGAGCGCGCTTTCGCCAGCGGCATGATGTTCGGCGGGCAGTCGCTGGGCGTGCTGATCGGCGGCGGCGGGGCCTTGTTGCTGATCGGGCGCATCGGTTTCGACACCAGCATCGTCCTGCTGGCCCTGGCGATCCTGGCGGTGATGACGCTGGTGGTGTGGCCGATGCGCGAGGAGGTGCCGGCGTCCGCCGCGCGCGGCTCGTTGGCCGCGGCGGGCCGCGAGGTCCACACCTTCCTGCGCGAGGCGCTGCAGGCCCTGCTGGGTTCGCGCCTGGCCTTTGCCGGCCTGCTGTTCGGCCTGCTGCCCATCGCGGCCATGGCTCTGTCGCGTGGGCTGCAGGCCAACCTGGCTGTGGACCTGGGCCTGTCCAACGAGCGCATTGGCTGGCTGGCGACGGTCTCGCAGGCTGCCACTGCGGTGACCTGCATTGCCGGGGGCTGGTTGTCTGACCGAGTGAACCTGCGCCGCGCGATGGCGGTCTACGTGGCGCTGCTGAGCCTGCCCGGCCTGTACCTGATGGCCGAGCTGCAGCGCCACGGCTGGGGGCCGGGCCAGGCCGCACCCGCTGCGCTGGTGACGACCTTCTTCGCCACCGTCGTCATCTACCACCTGCTGTTCGGCTTCATCTACGGCGCGCGGGTGGCCCTCTTCATGGGCATCACCCAGCCGGCCGTGGCGGCCACGCAGTTCGCCGCCTACATGGCGCTGACCAATCTCTCCATCACCTACAGCGTCGTCTGGCAGGGCTATGCCGTCCAGCATTGGGGTTATGCCGCGACGCTCGGCCTGGACGCCCTCGTCGGCCTGAGCTGCCTGTTGTTGTTGCCTCTGCTCCATATCAAGAAGTTCTCTCCATGAATCTCGTCATCAACGCCCTGGGTGTCCTCGACAACCCGAACATCCGCATCCAGCCCAGCGCCGGCGACCGCAGCGCCATGGCCTACACCAGCACCGGCCAGGGCGTCGACGAGCGCTCCCTGGGCGACGCTCGCGCGGCCGGCCTCACGGCCGTCAACATCACGTTGGGCCACGTGGCCGGCAGCGCCGAACCTTTCGAGGCGACGGTGGCCGACATCGCCGGCTGGGACGCCTTCATCCGCGCCAGGCCTGCGGTGCTGCGCAAGGTACATACGGCGGCAGACATCGACGCGGCACGCGCGGGCGGCCAGATCGGCGTCATCTACGGCTTTCAGAACACCGAGATGCTGGGCGACAAGGCCGAGCGTATCGCGCTGTTCGCCAACCTCGGCGTGCGCGTCATCCAGCTGACCTACAACGGCCGCAACGCCGTTGGCTGCGGTGCGACGGTGCCCGACGACACCGGCCTGAGCGGCTTTGGCGCAGAGGTCGTCGAGCGGCTGCAGGCGCTGAGCGTGCTGGTCGACCTCAGCCACAGCAGCGAGCAGACCTGCCTGGACGCGCTGCGTGTCGCGCGCCGGCCGCTGGCCATCACCCACAGCGGCTGCCGCGCCGTGGCCGACCACCCGCGCAACAAGAGCGATGCCGAGCTGCGCCTGCTGGCCGACAAGGGCGGCGTGGTCGGGCTGTACTTCATGCCCTATCTGCGCCTGGCCGGCCAGCCCATGGCATCGGATCTCATCAATCATCTGGAGCACGCCATCGACGTCTGCGGCGAGGATCATGTCGGCCTCGGTACCGACGGCGGCACCACGGCCGTCGACGACCTGGACGCCTACCGCGCCATGCTCGCCGCCGAGACGGAGCTGCGGCGCAGCATGGGCATCGGCGCGCCGGGCGAGACGCCGGACGTCAGCCTTTTCCTGCCCGATCTCTGCGGGCCGATGCAGTTCATCGAGTTGGCGCAATTGTTGGCCGCTCGTGGACACCCGGCGAGCCGCATCGACAAGATCTTGGGCGGCAACTTCCGCCGCCTGATGGGCGAGGCCTGGCAATGAAGTGGTTCGCCGTCGCGCTTGTCTTTATCGCCGCGTCGGTCAGCGCACGTGACGACCAGGTCCAGATCCACGGCAACCCGGCCGGCACGCAGACGCTGACCCAGCCTGAGCCCGGCGTCACCGCGGCTGACTACCGCTTCAACGACCGCGGCCGTGGCGATGTCATCCAGGCGCGTTGGCGGCTCGACGCCAATGGCCTGCCGATACGCTACGAGGCCAGCGGCAACGACTACTGGAAGGTCGAGTTCAGCGAGCATTTCGAGCGCGATGCGGCCGGCCTGGCGCGCTGGAAGAACCGCATCGAAACCGGTGAAACGCGCTCGGCCGGTTTCTACCTGCCGGCCAATCCACCACCCGAATTCATGGGCGTGCTGACCCGCGCGCTGCTGAAGGCGCCGGGGCGTCGGCTGAAGCTGCTGCCCGCCGGCGAGGCCTGGCTGGAAGGCGGTGCCGACGTCGACGTGGTGGGGCGCAAGCTGACGCTCTATCGCATCGGTGGCATCGAATTCACGCCGGTGCCTGTCTGGCTGGATGACAGGGGCGACACGGCCGGTGTCATCGACGACTGGTTCGAGGTGCTGGAGGCCCCGCTGCTGCCGGCGTTGGCGGAACTGCAACGCGCCCAGCAGGCCGCCGACCAGGCCTGGCATGCGGCGCTGGCGCGGGCGCACACGCACAAGCCGCCGGGCGCGCTGCTGATCCGCGGTGCACGCCTGTTCGATCCCGTCACGGGCATCGCGCGCCCCGGCATGAGTGTCCTCGTGCGCGGCGAGCGCATCGTGCGTGTTGAGCCCGATGCCGATCTCGACGTGCCGCCCGGTGCCGAAGTCATCGCCGCGAATGGCCGCTTCCTGATGCCCGGGCTGTGGGATGTGCACCAGCACTTCAGCAATGTCGATGGCGTCTTCGACCTGATCGCCGGCGTGACCAGCGCGCGGGACATGGCCAATGACAACCAGCCGATGCTGGCCCGCGTGAAGCGCTTCAACGCCGGCACGGAGCTGGGCCCGCGCGTGACGCTGGCCGGCATCATCGAAGGCATCGGTCCGCTGGCCGGCCCAACCGACGTCAAGGTCGATACGCCCGAGAAGGCCCGCGCCGCCGTGGACTGGTACGCCGACCACGGCTATGCCCAGGTCAAGATCTATTCGTCCTTCAGCCCGGCGCTGGTGGCGACGGTGGCTGACCGCGCCCACGAGCGTGGCCTGCGTGTCAGCGGCCATGTGCCGGCCTTCACCTTTGCACGCGCCTTCGTTGAGGCCGGGGCCGACGAGATCCAGCACCTGAACTTCATCCTGCTGAACTTCTTCCCCGATGTGAAGGACACGCGCACGCGGGACCGCTACACGGTGCTGGCCGACCGCCTCGCGCAGTTCGACTTCAATGACGGCCGCTTCACGGATTTCGTCGCCTTCCTGCGCCAGCACCAGACCGTCCTGGACCCGACGATGGTCGTACTGGAGGGCCTGTTCTCCGGCGAACCCGCGCGCGCCGCGCCGGCGCTGCGGCCCGTGGTGCAGCGCTTCCCGACGGTGGTGAAGCGCCGCCAGCTGTCGGGGGCCGTCGCCGTGCCAGCGGGCAAGGAGGCCGTCTATGCCCAGGCGCTGCCAGGCCTGCTGCGCATGCTCAAGCGCCTGTACGAGGGCGGTGTGACGATCATGCCGGGCAGCGACGGCTTCTCCGGCTACAGCCTGCACCGCGAGCTGGAGCTGTACGCCCAGGCCGGCATTGCCAATGCCGAGGTGCTGCGCATCGCCACGCTGGTGCCGGCGCGCGTGCTCGGTGTCGAGAAGGAGCGCGGCAGCATCACGCCGGGCAAGCTGGCCGACATGATCCTGGTCGACGGTGATCCGCTTGCCAACATGAGCGACATCCGGCGTGTCTACCGCACCATCAAAGGTGGCCAGGTCTATGACCCGGCTGCACTGGAGCAAGCAATGGGAATGACGCCACGATGAAGATCGAACGATTCAACAGCGGCCAAGTCGTGCCTGCTACCGTGCCCTTTCCCGAGGGCGTGCGCGTCGGCAACATGCTCTATCTGTCGGGCCAGCTCGGCAACGTGCCCGGCCAGCTCAAGCTCGTCGATGGCGGCCTGCGGGCCGAGGCGCGCCAGACGCTGGAGAACATCCGCACCGTGCTGCGCGGCCAGGGGCTGGACTTGCAGCACCTGGTTCGCTGCACCGTGATGCTGGCCGACATGGCCGACTGGCCGGCCTTCAACGAGGTCTACCGCGAGTTCTTCGGCAGCACGCCGCTGCCGGCGCGCAGTGCACTGGGCTGCAACGGTCTGGCCTTGGGCGCGCGTGTCGAGATCGAGTGCATCGCGGCGGACGAGTCCTGACGACTTAGGGGTCATCCTCAAGTCAGCTATTGGTCCCGGGCGGCGCCGGGTTCATGCTGAGCGGGCTGCAATGGGCAGTGACGCTCGATGGAGGCATCCATGGCAAGCAAGCCGAAAACAAACAAGTCAAAACTGGCCGCGCGCCCGGCACCCAGGCCGCTGTGCAACACGCCGCCGCGCATCAAGCCCAGCCTGCCGGCCGTCATCGCCAACGATCCGCGCCGCGCACGTGCCATATTGAATACCCGAGGCAAGTGGCTCAACGGCACGGTGCTGCACTATTGCTTCTTCAAGAGCGGCCACTACGCCGTGGCCAAGAAGCAAGCCGATGCGGTGCGCGCCGCCTTCGCCGAATGGAAAGCCGTCGGCATCGGCCTGGTGTTCCAGGAGGTCACGCAGATGAGCGAGGCCGAGGTGCGCATCGGCTACTCCGAGCCGGATGGCAGCTCGGCGTCGGCCGTCGGGCGCGACGTGCTGCATGTGCCGACGACCGAACCGACCACCGTCTATGGCTGGGACCTGACCACGGAGTATGGCCGCGGCACCGCATTGCACGAACTCGGCCATGTGCTGGGCATGGAGCACGAGCACCAGAACCCCTTTGCCGGCATCAAGTGGCATGAGGAGGCCGTCTACACCTCGCTGGGCAAGCCGCCCAACAGCTGGACGCGCGAGACGACCTTCCACAACATCCTGGAGAAGCTCGAGCCCAGCCAGGTGCAGGGCTCGAGTTGGGACCCCGACTCCATCATGGAGTACGAGTTCGAGCCTGGCCTGATCGACGAGCCCGAGCAATATGACGTCGACGGCCTGGTGCCGCCCGGCAAGCTGTCCAAGGCCGACAAGGCCTGGTTGTTGAAGTGGTACCCGGCGCAGGCGGCCCAGACGCCGACGCTGGAAGCCTTCAAGGCCGTGGCCGTGCCCCTTGCGGCCGGGCAACAGGTGGACTATCTGTTCAAGCCCACCGAGTCGCGCAGGTACACCATCGCCACCAAGGGCGCATCGGACACGCTGCTCGGCCTGTTCGAGGACGTGAACGGCACGCCGCGCAATTTGGCGGCCGACGACGACAGCGGCGAAGACCGCAATGCCAGCATCGTCTACAAGCTCTTTGCCGGTCGTCGCTACTTCGTGCGCCTGCGGCTCTACCACCCGGGCCAGACCGGCATCACTTCGTTGATGGTGTCTTAGGGCCTGTCAACGCTACGGCACTGCGGCCGTGACGACGAGGGTCTCCAGTGTCAGGGCTGAGGTGCGGCCAGGCCGGCCAGTGCTCGTGTCTCGACGGTAGCGCATGGCGCGACAGACGCGCAACTCAGCCCTCGGTCGTCAGGCTCAGCGGGCCGTCGGCAATGAGGCGGTACTGGCCGCGGCCGGCGCGTTCGATGTGCAGGCCGAAGTCGCGCTCGGCCAGGCGGCGCTCCAGCAGCAGGAGGCGCACGCCGAGGTTGTCCTGCACCTCGGGCAGGCGCAGGTCGCCGCCGGCCAGGCGCAGCTCGCGCGTGCTGAAGGCCTCGCGGCCGCTGTCGATCTGGTCGCGCACGAGCTTGGCGATGATGGCGCCGGCCACGCCCTTGATGAGGTACTCGTCGTTGATGAAGACGCTGTGGTCACGCGGGTAGTGGCGCAAGCGCAGCGGCGTGCCGCCGGCCGCCTGTTCGGCCGCGGGGGCCGCCGCCACGGGCTCTTCCACGAGCTCCGTCGTGCGCAAAGCTGCCAGGCCTTGCGCCAGCTGAGCGCCAACGGCCGTCAGTGCGTCCTCGTCGTCATAGCTGAAGAACTGGTCGTGCTCGCTTTCAACCAGCAGCGCGCCGACCGTGCGGCCACGGGCGCGCAGCGGCACAGCGAGCTGGCTGCGCGGGCTGGCCAGGCCGGGCATGGGGATGGTGTCGGCCATGGCGGCCTGCAAGCCAAGCTGCTCGGCCTTGGCTCGCCAGGACATGCCGTAGCTGTACATCTGGCTCATGTGGCCAATGCGGATGGGCACGTTCTCGCGCAGCGCGACGCCGGCGAGGCCGGCTTCCGCCAGCGGCAGCTCGGCGCCGCTGCCGGCCTGTTCGTAGCCGATGCTGGCCAGCGTATAGAGGCCCTGGCGCTGCTCGTCCAGCAGCCAGATGATGGCGTGGCCGATGCACAGGTCGCGCTGCAGGCCGGTGGTGAAGGCCTGCAGCAGGCTGCGCAGGTCGGGCGCCTCGGCGAGCTGCTCGCTCAGGCGCCGCACACCGGTGGCGAGATCGCAACGCGGCGCCATGGCCGGCAGGGGGTGCACCGGGTCGAGTTTGCGCAGCGATTCGACGCGGTAGACGTCGGCGCCGCGCAGGTGAAAGACCTTCTCCATGCCCGTCTGCGCGGCGATGCCGGCGAGCTTGGCGCGCAGGCGCTCAAACACCGGGCCCTCGGTGTCCGTGCGCTCATACCGGAGCTGAAGCAGCACCGACACGCCGGTGATCGGGTCCTCGACGCTGAGCGCGACGCGGCCGGTAGCCAGGATGTTGACGCGGGCGCGGTTGAGGAACTGGTAGGTCAGCGCGACATGCTCGTCGTCGATGTACTCGGCGTGCGACAGGTAGTTGACGTGCGGCATGCCGTCGGCGCCCACCGAGCACATCGCCGGCGGGATGACGCCTTCGAGCAGGCGGCGCACGTCGCGCAGTTTGAGCGCACGACGTTCCGTTTGAGGAGTGGGGGTGTCGGTCATGGCAACAGGTCGATGGCTTGGCCGGCGCCGGGGCCGGGGGTCTGGTCCCAGGCGGCCAGCGGCGTGAAGCGCACGCAGCTGAGGTCGGCCAGGGTGAGGTCGCCGAGCACGGCGTTGACCTGTCGGCGGTCGGCGCCGAAGAGTTCGATCTGTCGCAGCCAGGCCTCGAAGCAATGCGCGAACTTCGGCCCCTGCTCGGCATAGGCGGGCAGCACTTTGGCGTCCACGCCCTTCACATGCAGCACGCGGCAGGTGCTGGGCAGGCCAGCGGAGACAGCGACGCGGCCGGTGGCGCGGATCGCGTCGAGCAACTCGGCGCCCGCCTCGCTGCGTGCGAGCAGTTCGATGCGACCGTCGGCCAGGGCCCAGGCGCCGTGCGCGAAGGCCAGCTCGGGCTGCCCCTCGGGCGTGCTCGAGCCCACGCGCAGCGTGACGCCCTGCTGCAGGTGATCGATCCAGATGCCGGGAAGGCGGGCCATCAGCGCAGCAGTTCCACGGGGTTGCCGGCACCTGGGCCGGGCGTCTGGTCCCAGGCGCCGCAGGGCGTGAAGCGGATGCCGGCCAGGCGCTGCACGCCCAGGTCGTACCAGATCGCCATGATGGCTTCGCGGCTGAAGCCGTAGGGCTCGACCTGGGCGATGAATCGTTCACGGCAGCGCTCGAACAGCGGTGCATGGCCGGCCGTGGGCGTGAAGACCTCGGCGTCCAGCCCTTTCACGTGCAGCGTGCGATGGCTGCCCGGCTGCGCCGCGACGTAGGCGATGCGCCCGCTCGCCTGGACGGCGGCCAGCAGCCGGTCGGCGATGTCGGCCGCCAGCAGCACTTCGACGCGGCCGTCCGCCAGCGCTTGAGCGGCCAGGCCGCGGCAGATCTCGGGCTGGCCGTCGGCATGGCTGCCGCCGAGGCGGTGGGAGACGCCGCTTTCGAGATGAGCGGCCCAGTCGGGGGGGAGTTGCGGCAAGGTGCGGCGCGGTGGTTGGGTCGAGGTCGGAATGATAGGCAAGCAGGCCATCGCGTCGCCGTTAGCAAAGACTTAACAAACCCTTAGTGGAGAACTAGCAGCGCGAAAAGCGCTCGCCGACCACAGTACAGCCCATGCCGGACAGACCCGGCGCGAGACACGCATCCCCCAAGGCATCAACCGGCCGAAGCCCACCAGGCAGCGGCGCGGCGCAGCCTTGCCCGAAACCGCCGAATCAGGAGAGCTATCTATGAAAGCATGTTCCAACCCCTCGCTGAGCGCCCAGGCCGCCGCCGCGCTGCTCGCAGGGTTGGTGCTCGCCGCTGGCACCGCCCAGGCCGGCTGCTGGGCCGTCAACGCTGCCGAGCCGATCAGCAGCGACGGCCTGCCCATCAGCCATGCGTCGTTCAAGCCGCTGCATGCGGTGATGGATCACTTCGAGGCGCAGGCCCGGCTCAACCCCGGCCTGCTGGCTCTGCCCGAAGTGAGGCTGCGCCTGACCCGCCAGGTGATGGACTCCGACGAGCCCAGCCGCCGCCCGCGCGAGGCCGTCATCCATGCCCAGGGCTTCGGCCCCAAGACCTGGATAGGCAAGGACTGCGGCATTCACGCCGAAGCCGCCCAGCGCATCGGCCCGCGCGCCGGCTTCAGTCTCTTCATCAACTCGCCGCTGACGACGCTGAACCGCTGGGCCCATGACGAGCAGCTCAGCGCCTACCTCGAAGGCGAGCGCGGCGAGACCATGCAGGGCTGGCCAGTGTTCCGCGACTGCGCCGTCATCGGCCCCGAGCGTCGCCTGCCCTGGGTGCCCGTGACGGTGGGCGAGATGCTTGGCTACTTCGAGCGCGAGCAGCAACGCAAGATCGAAGACTGGGACCAGCGCAACGAGCGCGCGCTGCAGCCCTTTGACCTGGCTGCCGCCGAGCGCCGGGCCGAGCAGATCCGACCGCAGAACGCCAAGGCCGCCGACGCCTTGCTGATGGCGGCCCGCCAGCGCAAGGCTGGCGAGGCGAGCTATCACGCGCAACTGGCACGTGGCCGCCAGGGCCTGGTCGACGAGCTGGAGAGCCTGCGCACCACCCGCGCCGCGATGGATGCCGGCCAGCTCGGCGAGCCCTACCGCCTGGGCAGCGGCCGCCATCGCCTGCCCGGGCCTGCCGACGCCGGACGGCCGCTGAAGCGCCTCGTCAAGCTGGACCCGGGCTTCCCCTGGGACGCCCGCCACCGCACGCGCATCCAGCTGCTGACCGTCTGCGCCAGCACCCACCCCAACAACCCCGCCTATGCGACCCCGATGCGCGACGCCGTCGCCGCGCTGGATCTGTCGCGCCTTGCCGCATTGCTGAACTGAGAAAGACCGACATGAGTACGAACACCCTTCCCACGCCGCGCGAACTGCCAGCAGCACCCGTTGGGAACGCCGCCACCGCCTCGACCGTGTCCTCCCGCCTGGACGCCATGCTGCTGATCCGTGCCTACGAGCAGCAGCTCATCGCCGCCGCCTCGCCCAGCAACCCCGGTACCTGCACCTCGGTCGGCCAGGAGGCCTGCGCCGTCGGCGTCGTCGCCGCCCTGGGCCCGCAGGACAAGCTGCTCACCAACCACCGCAGCGCCGGCCACCTGCTGGCGCGCGGCGCCGACCCCGAGCGCATGTTCGCCGAGGTGCTGGGCCGCGCCAGCGGCTATTGCGGTGGCCACTCGGGCTCGCTGCACATCTCGGTCAAGGCACTGGGTGTGGTGCTGACGTCCACCATCGTCGGCGGTGGGCTGTCGCTGGCGCCGGGCGTGGCGCTGGCTCAGAAGCTCGGCGCCCAGCCCGAGGGCATCACAGCCGTGTTCTTCGGCGACGGCGCGGCCTGCCAGGGCATCTTCCACGAGGCCATCAACCTGGCCGCGACCTGGCGCCTGCCGATTCTCTTCGTCTGCGAGAACAACCAGTGGCAGGCCTATGTGCACCGCCGCGAGACCATGCCCGGCGAGCACGTGGCCGACTGGGTGCAGGGCCATGGCCTGGTGGCCGAGGTGGTGGACGGCAATGACGTCGAGGCCGTTCACGCCGCCGCCGTGCAGGCCGTGGCCGCCATCCGCGACAGCGGCCGCCCGCGCCTGCTCGAGCTGACGACCTACCGCCAACGCGGCCACTTTGAGCCCGACGACCAGGCCTATGTCTGTGCCACCGAGCATGCCCAGTGGCTCAAGCGCGACCCCATCCAACGCCAGGCCGAGCGGCTGATGTTGAGTGCCGATGACCTGGCCCGCCGCGAGGCCGAGGTGCGTGGCGTCATCGAGCACGCCCATGCCGCCGCACTTGCGGCGCCCTGGCCCCAACTGGCCTGAAGGAGCACGAGAGATGCAAACAATGACTTCCCAGCAAGCGCTGATGGCAGCGCTGCACCGCGCGATGGCGGCCGACGAGCGCGTCATCTTCATCGGCGAGGGCGTGGCCACCAAGAACCCCGAGCTGCTGGCCGCCTTCGGTGCCGAGCGCGTGCGCAACACGCCGCTGGCCGAGGCCAGCATCGTCGGCTGTGCCGTGGGCGCCGCGGCCATGGGCCTGCGCCCGGTCGTGGACCTGCTGTTCTCGCCCTTCTTGATGCTCGCCATGGACGCGTTGGTCAACAGCGCCGGCAAGCTCGGGGCCCTGAGCGGGGGGCAGTTCGGGTTCCCGATGGTGGTGCTGGCCCAGACCGGCGCCGGCTGGTCCATCGGCGGCCAGCACAACCACAACCTGGAGGCGCTGTTCGCCCACGTGCCCGGCCTGCAGGTGTTGATGCCCAGCACGCCGGGCGACACCGCCGGGCTGCTGACCGGTGCCTTGGGTCAGCCCCTGCCCAGCCTGCTGTTCAGCGACATCGGCCTGGCCCATGCGCCGGGCGAAGTGAATGGCGACGAACTGCTGCTGCCCGGGCGCGCCGCGGTGCGCCGGCGCGGCGACGCGCTGACGCTGGTGGGCTACGGCAAGACCGTCGGCCATTGCCTCACCGCTGCGCAGGCCTTGCAGGCGGATGGCGTGGAGGCCGAGGTCATCGACCTGCGCAGTCTCAAGCCGCTGGACACGGCCAGCGTGCTGGCCTCGGTGCGCAAGACCGGCCGCCTGCTGTGCGTGACCGAGGCCAGCGGCCTGTGCGGCCTGGCGGCCGAGCTGTGCGCCGTCGTCGCCGAAGAGGCCTTTGCCGAACTGAAGGTCGCGCCCCGGCGCCTGACCGGTCCCGACGCCCCGGCGCTGGCCAGCTGGCCGCTGGAGCAGGCCGCCGTGCCCCGGCCCGAACAGATCGCCGCCCGCGCGCGGGCGCTGATGAACACCCAACCCCTGAATGTCTGAACTTGAGACCACCATGAACAAGACCTCGATGACTCTCGCGCTGGCCCTGGCCAGCGCCACCCTGCTGACCTTCACCGCGCAAGCCGCGACACCCAACTACGGCAGCTACGCCGGCACGACGGGCGGCACCCGCAGCGGTGGCGAGGGCAGCTTCTCTGCCATGGCCAACACGCCGTCGTATTACAAGTACTCCTATGCCTGGGGCATGGCTGCCTTGAGCGACGGCACGCTGCACGCGGCCTCCAGCGCCACACCATGCCCGGGCTGCCATGCCAAGACGGGCGCCGAATCGTTGGCCCGTTTCTGGGACACGGTGGCCTTCCACAACGGCCAGAACCTCGGCCTGGCCAACCTCAGCGTCAGCATCGACGGCACGCTGACACCCGGTGGCAATGCGCAGGCCTGGGCGCGCTTCTATGTCGGCGACCCCAAGGCCGACTTCTTCGATCACCTGAACGACTAYGCCCCGGCCATGCAGCTGAAATCCGGCACGACGGTCCTGGGCGATGAGCTGGCCATCCCCCTGGGCAACAGCAAGGTCTTCATCTATGCCGAGCTCCACACCTCGGCCGTGGCGCTGCCCTATGCCGGCAGCCCCAACACCAGCGCCGACTTCGGCAACACCCTGCACTTCAACTGGACCCTGCCCGACGGCGTCACCACGAGCTCGGCCTCGGGCCAGTTCATGACGGCGGCGGCCGTGCCCGAGCCGTCGAGCTGGATGATGGCCGGCGCCGGCCTGCTGGTGCTGGTCCGCTTGCAGCGCCGCCGCGCTGGCCCATCGACCGCCCGGTAAGGCCTGGACTCGCAGCCCGTGCCGGATTCAGCGGCAGGCGGATGCCGCCAGCCAGTCGGCCAGTTGGGGCAGCATTTCGTCCACCGCCTGGGCCATGGCGCGCACGGCGCCGGGTGCGTCGGGTGTAGCGGCGGCGCGTTCGATGCGCCAGTGGCGTTGCACTGGCGGGCTGGTGGCGCCGGCGGGCCACAACGTCGCATGCAGGCGCAGCACGACCTGGCTGCTGGCCGGGCTGGCGAACACCTGCTCGAACTCGTCCAGGTTGATGGCCAGCAGCGCTGCCGGCCGGCCCGCGCAGGCGGGCGGCGTGACGAGTTGTTCGCGCAGCCGCTGCGTCAGCAGGGCCGCGGGCGGTGCGGCCCAGAAACTGTCGCGGTAGTGCTCCAGGCGCTGGGCCTGCTGGAAGCTGAGGCGATAGGCAATGCCGTCGCCCGACAGCCAGGGTGGCGCCGTCACGTCGGCCACGCGCCAGGCCAGCGCACCACTACTGGCGGCCGCCGCAGGCGCGGGGCCGAGGTCGTAGACGGCCCGCGGTGGCGCCGTCGGTGCGAGGGAGCAGGCACTCAAGGCCAGCGCGACGGCCAGCAGGATCGATGCTGTTTTCATTTCTTCAGCCGCTCGGCAAAACCCGTCTCGCCGGGCCCGGGCGGCCGCGCGCTGCGGCCGAACAGCAGGCTCTGCGGCTGGTCGCCGAGGTCATTGGCGGCACGCTCGATGCTGCGGCTGGCGGCCGAGACATCGGCCAGCACAGGCCGGTTGCGCGGCGGCGTGTCGCCCACCAGCGCGAGTTCGAGGCTGCGGCTGGTGGCCTGCACCTGAGCGGCGGCCGCCTCCAGCTGGTCCAGCGCCTTGGCGCGGGCCTTCAGATCCTGGGCGAGCAACTGGCCATCGGCGGCGAGCGCCTCGATGCGGGTCAGCGCGGCCTGGGCGCGCTTGGCGGTGGCATCAGAGTCTTTCAGCAGCGCCGGCAGTTCGCGGGCGCTGGGTTGCAGGGCAGCCATCAGCTTGCTGGTGTCGCCGGCGGCCTGTTGCAGCTCGGCGAGCGTCTTGCCGAGCTGGATGCGGTTGTCGTCGCTGAGCAGGGCGTTGAGCCGGGTGGCCGTCTCGGCAAAGCCGGTCACCAGGCCCGGGCCGCTCTCGGCCAGGCGATCCAGCAGCGTCGGCCGTAGCGCGAGGCGGGTGCCGGGTGCGGCGCGCTGCAGGGTTCCCTTGGTATCGGCCTCCTCCAGGCCGACAAAGGACAGGCCGGTCACGCCCTGCAGGCCGAGCTGGGCATAGGTTTGGGTCGACACGGGCGCGGCCACATCGACGGCAATGCCGACGAGGATCTGGCGCGGGTCGGCCGAGTCGAAGCCAATGGTCTCGACGTAGCCCACCTCGACACCGCGCAGCTTGACCGGTGCCTTCAGATTCAGGCCGGGAACGCCGCTGCGGGCGACGACGGTGTAGCGCACGCGCTCGGTGCGGTCGCCCTGGAACCAGGCGACGCTGGCTGCCAGCATGAGGCCGAGCAGCAGCAGAAAGAGGCCGGCGGCCAGGGCGTGGGCTTTGTTTTCCATGCGGCTTTTCAGGCGGTTTGTTCTTCGCGAAGGACGGCGGGAATGCCGCCCTCATCGCTCGTGTCGTCCAGGCTGAGGCGGAAGCGCCGCACATCCTCCTCGGCGCAGCGCTCGACATGGCCGAGGAAGAAATTGCGCACAAAGGAATGCGGCAGTCGCGCCACCTCGGACAGTGGGCCGCTGGCGATGATGCGCTGGTCGGCCAGCACGGCGACGCGGTCGACGACGGCGAACAGGGTGTCGACATCGTGCGTGACCATGACGACGGTCAGGCCCAGCTCCTGGCGCAGGCGCCGCAGCAGCTTGACGAACTGCTTGGCGCTGTCGGGGTCCAGGCCGGCGGTGGGTTCGTCCAGGAACAGCAACTGCGGGTCAAGGATCAGCGCCCGCGCCAGCGACACGCGCTTGACCATGCCGCCCGACAGCTCGGCCGGGCGCTTCAACGCGTCCTCGGGCTTGAGGCCGACCTGGGCCAGTTTCAGCATGACCAGCGGCTTGACGAGGTCGGCCGGCACGCTCTTGAGCTCGCGCAGCGGCAGGGCGACGTTGTCGTAGACGCTCAGCGCCGAGAACAGCGCGCCGGCCTGGAACAGCACGCCCCAGCGGTAGCGCACGCACTCCAGGTCGCGCACCGCGCAGCGGCCCAAGGGGTGGCCGAAGATCTTGACGCTGCCGGCCTGCGGTACCTCCAGGCCGAGCAGCAGGCGCAGCAGCGTCGTCTTGCCCGAGCCCGAGCCGCCGATCAGCGCCACCACCTCGCCGCGGTGCACGGTCAGGTTGAGGTTGCGATGGATGACGTGGCCGCCATAGGCCGTGGTCACGTTCTCGACTTCGATGATGGGTTCTGGGTTGTCCATTTCAGACCCCGAGGTTGGAGAAGAGAACCGCAAACACCGCGTCAACGACGATGACCAGCGTGATGGCCGTGACGACCGACTGCGTGACGCTCTGGCCCAGGCTCTCGGTGTTGGGCTTCACGCGCAGCCCGAAATGGCAGGCCAGCAGCGCGATGAGCCCACCGAACAGGATGGACTTGATCCAGCCCAGCCACAGGTTGACGGGCTCGACGACGCTGGGCAGGATGTGCACGAACTGCATCGGGTCGAGCTTGAGCTGGGCGCTGGCCGCCGTCATGCCACCCAGTAGCATCAGCCCGCTTGTCCACAGAGCCACCAGCGGTAGCGAGATGGCCAGCGCGATGACCTTGGGCGCCACCAGGCGCACGGTGTGCGAGATGCCCATGACCGACAGCGCGTCCAGTTCCTGCGTGACTCGCATGACGCCGATCTGCGCCGTCATCGCCGAGCCCGAGCGGCCGGCCACGATGATGGCCGCCAGCAGCGGCCCCAGTTCGCGCAGTACCGCCAGGCCGAGGATGTTGATGACGAAGATGTCGGCGCCATAGGCCTTCAGCTGGCGCGAGATCAGGTAGGACAGCGTCAGCCCGACGAGAAAGCCCACCAGGGCGGTGATCGGCAGCGCCTGGGCACCGGTGCGGTAGACATTGGCCGAGATCTCGCGCCAGCCGATCAGCGAGGGGTGGCGCAGCATCTGCACGAAGTCCAGCAGCAGGCGGCCGATGAGGGCGACGATGTCGACGCCATGGCGGGCGAAGGCCAGGGTCTTCAAGCTGGCCAGTTCCAGCCCGGGGCCGAGGCTGCGCTTGCGCTTCGGGAAGGCGCCGGGCTGCATGAACTGCGAGAACAGCGTCACATGCTCGGGCAGCCACAGCAGCCGCCGCGGCGGCTTGCGGCCCCAGCCCTGCCACAGCGTCAATGCGCCGGCGGTGTCCAGCCGCCCCAGGGCACGCAGGTCCCACAGCGCATCGGGGGTCTCGGTGACGGCGGCGGCCACGCGCTGGCGGAACTCCACATAGCGCTCACGCAGGGCCAGCACCGTCCAGTCACCGCTGACCCGCCATTCACGGCCGCTGCCGGTCTCGCCACCGCCGGACTGCAACTGCGGCTCGGCGTCGGATGCGCCGCCGGCCCAGGCCGAGGTCAGGGTGTCCAGGGGCAGGGCGCCGGCTTCGCTCATGGTGCAACGATAGCGCCTCCCAAGGCTTGATGAGGCGGCGGGGGCCGGGGCTTGATAGCGTCCGGCCGTTGATCCGCCCTGCGAAAGACCTTATGGACCGCTTCATCCGCCGCGCCGACCCCCGCACCCTGAGCGTGCGCGACCTGCTCGAGGCGCGCGACCAGTACCACGTCCACATCGCCAACCTGCCGACCGTCATCGGCACGGCCATGGGCCGCTAYCGCATCCGGCTGGACGACCCCAACTACGCCGACGAGCATGCCGAGCAGACCGGCAAGGAGCTCGGCCCCCGCACGCTGGACAACAGCAATTTCCGGCCCTGGTCCTGGCCCTGCGTGCTGGTCTTCGTCACCGAATGGCTGGACCGCAAGACGCTGTCCCGCCACCCCGAGCTGGCGGTGCCGCCGGTGCTCTACCTGCCCGACGGCCGCCAGGTGCGTACCTGCCCCGTGCTCGTGCAGCGGCGCGTGGCCAACCTGCCGCCGGCCGACACGGCTCTCTATGCGGCGGACAAGTTCGGCCCCAATTTCCAGGTCCATGTGGCCGACCAGGGCGCGACGCGCATGGGCGTCGCCTCGGCCATCGTCGAGGACGGCGCCTGCGCCTTCGCCCTCGTCAGCCGCCACGTGACCTCGGGCACCGAGCCCGGCGCGCCAGTCTTTGCGCTGCCGCGTGGCAAGAAGGTCGGCATCGGGCACATCACGTCGCGCAGCGTCGACGCGCTGCCGCTGGCCGACATCTACCCCGGCTTTGCCGGCCGCGATACCCGGCTGACGCTGGACGCCGCCCTCGTCAAGCTCGACAGCATCGGCTCGACCAATTCCCAGTACCTGGGCGTCGGCGGTTTCGGCCCCGTCATCGACCTGAGCTCCGACAAGATGAGCCTCAACCTGATCGGCTGCCCGCTGTTCACGGAGCTGCCGGGTGGAATCCGCACCGAGGGCTGCGTGCACGGGCTGTTCTACCGCCATGCCAGCGTGGGCGGCGTGGACGCGCTGGCGGAATTCCTCATCGGCCCGCGCCGGCCGGGCCAGACCGTGCAGACGCGCCCGGGCGACTCCGGTGCCGTGTGGTTCTGGGACGAGGTGGCCGACCGCACCGCCAAGGACCAGGGCGCCCCTGCGCCGGTGAACTTCCGGCCGCTGGCCGTGCAATGGGGCGGCCATGGCTTCGGCGCCCTGCATTCGAACCGCGCCACCGAATTCGCGCTGGCCACCGGCTTCAGCTCGCTGTGCAAGGCGCTGAATGTCGAGCTCGTCGAGGACTGGCGCAGCGGCCAGAGCCGCTACTGGGGCAAGGTCGGCCACTACAACATCGGCTATGCCGCCTGCTTCGCGCTGCAGACGGCCAAGGCCAAGGCCGTCTTCAAGGCCAATGCGACGGCCATCGGCGTCAGCGACGAGGACATCACCGCTGGCAAGCTGCCCGGCGCCACGCAGACATCGAAATTCATCGCTCTGGCCGATGTGCCCGACCTGGTCTGGCGCAGCACCCGAGGCAAGGACAAGGCCAACCACTTCGCTGACATGGACGAGCCCGGCCGCGGGCCCGCCTTCCAGGGCAGGACGCTGATCCAGCTCTGGCAGCAGGACCCGGCGTCGCGCGACCCGCAGGTGTGGGACCAGTTCTACAGCAGCATCGACCCTGCCCGCAAACCCGCGCACCGTGGCGCGCTGCCGTTTCGCGTTGCCGAGCTCTACAAGGTCATGGTGCAGGCCGCTGCCGCCAAGCAGCTCGACGCCTACGTCTGTGCCGCCGGCGTGCTGGCCCACTACATTGGCGACGCCTGCCAGCCCCTGCATGTCTCGCAGCTGCACCATGGCCAGCCGGACGACGCCGACGACGACAAGGTGCATGCCGTCTACGAGGACGACATGCTGAACCAGGCCGCCGACGAGGTGGTGGTCGGCGTCAAGCAGCGCGTGGGTGCGGCGGTGAAGCGCCCGTTGTTCACAGGCCCCATGGCGGCGGCGGACGCCGTCGTGCAGCTGATGCGCCGCACCATCGAGGAGTTGCCGCCCGAGGAGGTGCTCGAGGTCTACCGCCGGGTGCATGGCCGTGGCCAGTCGGCGGCGATGTGGGCCGCACTGGGTGAGCGCACCATGAACCGCATGGCCGACGGCGCCGTCACGCTGGCGACGGTCTGGCAGTCGGCCTGGAAGGAAGGCAAGGGCGAGCAGAACTTCACCGCGGCCACCTGCAAGCTGCCCGTACCCACCGCACGCCTGAAGAAGCTCTATGACACCAAGGGCTTTGCCGAATCGCACTGGCTGCATGAGATGACGTTGGCCGGCCTGGCCTAGCCCCCTGAGCCGGGGGCTCGCTACCATCGCTTTGAACCTCCTGGCACCGAGCCGGGACTCATACGCAATGGAACCCCGTGTGGCGAGCATGTTGAAGTGGCCCAGCATCAGGAAAAAGCGCGATGACGCCCCGTCGGCCCCGGCTGCTTCTGCCCGCGGGCCGGCGGCCGAGGTGCTGGAACTGGCCTTGCTGGAGGGCATCAAGCGCGGGCAGCGGGCGGAATTCGACGCCCTCTATCGGGTTTACCACCCCCGGCTGTGGCGCTTTCTGTCGCATCTGATGCGTCAGCCGGAAGCCATCGAGGAGGTGCTGAACGACACCCTGATGGTCGTCTGGCAGCGCGCCGACAGTTTCGACGGGCGCAGCAAGCTGTCGACCTGGATCTTCGGCATCGCCTACCGCAAGGCGCTGAAGGCCCTGAGCCGCCAGGACCTGCCGGTGGACGGCGACAGCGTCGAGGAGCCGACCGACCCAGGGCCAGGACCCGAGCAGCGCCTGGGGCTGGAGCAGCTGCGCGGCCGGTTGCGCGCAGCGATGGCCGAGCTGTCGCCGGAGCACCGCGCCGTCGTGGAGCTGTGCTATTTCCATGACATGGCCTATGCCGAGATCGCCGATGTCGTCGGCTGCCCGCCCGAGACCGTCAAGACACGGATGTTTTATGCCCGGCGCCGGCTGCGCCTCCTGCTCGACGATCTCGCCGGGTTGGAGCAAGGAGAACTGTGATGAGTGTGGTGATTCCGATGGAACATGACGAGCATGCCGCCGTGCAGGCGCTGCTGCCCTGGTATGCGCGCGGCCAGCTGGGCGAGGATGAGACCGGCCAGGTGCAACGCCATCTGCTGCATTGCACCGCCTGCCGCAACGAGCTGGCAGCCGAGCAGCCCATGCAGACGCTGCTGAACGTGGCCGGTACGCCGCCGCAGGGCGGTGACGTCGAGGCGGGGCTGGCGAAGATGCATGCGCTGATACAGCTTGCCAAGCCAAAACCTGCCCGTGCGGCGCGTTGGATGCCCTGGGCCCTGGGCCTGCAAGGTGCGGCAGTCGCGTTGTTGCTGGCCCTGGTGCTGGCGCCGCGCCCCGACGGGCCGACCTACCAGGGCCTGTCCGCCAGCGGCAGCGTGCCGGTCGTGGCGGATGCCTTGGTGATGTTCAAGCCCGGCACCACCGAGAAGGCGGTGCGGGAACTGCTGCAGGCCCAGGGCGCCGGTGTCGTCGCCGGGCCCACCGAGACCGGCGCCTGGCTGCTGCGTGTCGACGCCCGGGGCCTCGCCGCCCTGCGCACGGCTCCCATCGTCGCCCTGGCCGAGCCGCTGCAACCGGGGCCGGCTCAATGAGACTCTGGCTGCGCTTGCTGGTGCTGCTGGCCTGCTGCCTGACCGGCGGTGGCGCCCATGCCCAGGCCGAGGACGCCCAGCGCCAGGTCCTCGTCATGCTGCAGCTGCCCAAGGCTCATTACCGGCCCGACGGCAGCTATGCGGGCACCTATGGCGAGGGCGTGGGCCGGCAGTCGCGCCAGCAGGTCGCCCAGTCGCTGGCCCAGGCCCACAAGCTGGAGATGCGCAGCGAATGGGCCATGCCGCTGGCCGGCGTGGACTGCTTCGTCATGCGCCTGCCCGAGGGGGACACGCGCAGTTCGGCGAAGGTCGCCGAGGCTGTGGCCGAGGACAGGCGCGTCGCCTGGGCCCAGCCGGTCAGCCTGTACCGCGCCCAGGGCAGCCAGCAGGAACCGCTCTACCAAGCCCAGCCGGCTGCACGCCAGTGGCATCTGGCCGAGTTGCACCAGTTGGCCACCGGCCGCGGCGTGCGTGTGGCCATCGTCGACAGCGGCGTGGAGGCCGGCCACCCCGACCTCGCCGGCCAGGTCGCCCTCAACGAGAACTTCGTCGACGACAAGGCGCCGCCGGCTGAAGGCCACGGCACGGCGGTGGCCGGCATCATCGCGGCGCGGGCCGACAACGGCCTGGGCATCGCCGGCATCGCGCCCCAGGCCCGGTTGCTGGCCCTCCGTGCCTGCTGGCAGGCGGCTGGCACTCAGACGCTGTGCACGAGCCTGGGCCTGGCCAAGGCCTTGTACGCGGCCATCCAGCAGGGTGCCCACATCATCAACATGAGCCTCGGCGGGCCGGACGACCGCCTGCTCGCGCTGCTGCTGGACCAGGCCCAGGCGCGCGGCGCCACCGTGGTCGCGGCGATGCCGAGCGAGAACGGGCCCTTTCCGGCCAACCATCCCGGCGTGCTCGTCGTCGGCCTCGCGCCGCCACTGCCCGCAGGCGCCGTGATCGCGCCGGGGCGTGACGTGCCCAGCACGGCCGTGGGCGGTGGCTGGTCGTTGGTATCGGGATCGTCCTTCGCGGCCGCGCATGCGACCGGCCTGCTCGCCCTGGTGCGCGAGCTCGACGGCACACGCGGCACCCTGGCGCTGAAGACGGCCCTGGTCAACACCACCCAGGGCCGCATCGACAGCTGCGCGACGCTGGCCCGCCACGCCGGCACTCGCGGCCCAACCTGCACGATGCTGGGGCAAACTGCCGATTGATGTTTCCCCCCGCGCACCTGGCCCGACTGACGACGCTGGTCGCCACGCTGCTGGCCGGCGCGGGCGCAGCCTGGGCCGACGTGGGCGGCACGCTGTCGCTGCAGACGGATGCGCGGGAGCGCGGCATGTCGTACAGCGCCAACCGCCCCAGCGCCCAGCTTGGCCTGGCCTGGGACGGCGAGGCTGGCTGGTATGGCGGGGCACAGCTGGCGCATGCTCGCTTTTCCCAGCGGCGTGGCGCCGCGCTGCAGCTCTATGGCGGCCGGGTCTTCGGCCTGGCGCCGGGCCTGGACGGCGAGGCCGGCATCGTCGCGCATGCCTACGAGAACGTGTCGCGCTACGACTACCAGGAGGTCTATGCCGGGCTGCTGGGGGAGCGTTGGAACCTGCGCGCCTATGTCTCGCCCGACTACTACGGCATCGGCCAGCGCAGCGTCTATGCCGAATTCAACCTGCGCTGGCCATTGGCGCGGGGCGTGGCGGCCTTGGGGCATGTCGGCCTGCTGCACGGCCGCGGCGGCCGGGCCTCGCCCTATGCCGAGCCGCATGGCGCGACGCGTGCGGACCTGCGCCTGGGTGCGTCCTGGCAACTCGGCGCGAGCAGCGATCTGCAGCTTGCCTGGACAGCAGCCGGCCGCGGCGGCCCCTACACCTGGACGGACGCGACACGCCGGCGCGCGCTGGTGCTCGGCCTGACGACCGCGTTCTGAATCCCTAGCTTGCCTTGAACCTGCGCTGCAGGCGCTGGCACTCACGCCGCAGTGAAGCCAGGAAAGGGCAGTGATGAGGATCTCGAAACCATGGGTGGCTGCGCTGGGCGCTGCAGCCGCTTTGATCGCGGGCTGCGGCGGCGGCAGCGGTGAAGGGCTGGACGCCAACGGCCGGCCGCTCGGCGAGGGCGACGACCCCAGCGGCCCGATGACGGCCAGCTTCAGTTCCATCCAGTCGCATGTCTTCACGCCCGTCTGCACGGCCTGCCACGCCGGCGCGGCCGCGCCCCGCGGCCTGCGGCTGGACGCGACCAACAGCTTCGCGATGCTGGTGGGTGTATCCAGCGGCGGCGTGCCGGCGCTCAAGCGCGTGGCGCCGGGCGATGCGGACAACAGCTACCTGATCCACAAGCTCGAAGGCCACCAGGCCGTCGGTGCGCGCATGCCGCTGGGTGGTCCTTATCTGGATGCCCAGACCATCGGCCTGATCCGCCAATGGATCAACAACGGAGCCCAGAAATGATGGCCGCACGACTGCTTCTCGGCCTGGCCCTCGCGCTGCTGTTCTCGGCCGTAAAGGCCGAGCCCTATCTCGCCATCCGCGCCGGCCTCAAATGCGTGGCCTGCCATGTGAACCCCTCGGGCGGCGGCCTGCGCAATGCGGTGGGCAACACCTTCGCGCAGAACGTCATCCCGGCCAACGCTTTGCCCGACGCACTGCAGGGCTGGACCGGCTCGCTGCTGGATGATCGCCTGCGCCTGGGTGGCGACCTGCGCACAGCGACGACGCGCACCTCCGTCTCGGGCCAGCCCACGCGCAGCGTCGGCGGTACCGAGCAGGTGCGCCTGTACGCCGACGTGCAGCTCATMAAGGACTACCTCGGCGCCTACCTCGACCAGCAGGTCGCGCCCGGCAAGTCCGAGCGCCAGGAGGCCTATGTGCGCCTGCAGACGCCCGGCCTGGGCTGGTATGCCAAGGCCGGCCAGTTCTACCTGCCCTTTGGCTGGCGCCTGCAGGACAGCCTGGCCTTCGTTCGCCAGCTCAGCGGGGTCAGCATGACCGTGCCCGACAAGGGCCTTGAGCTGGGGCACGAGAGCGATGACTGGTCCCTGCAGCTCGTGCGCAGCAACGGCCCTGGCAACACGGGCAATTCCAACGGCCACCAGACGACGGCCCAGGCCATCTGGATGCAGCCCTGGGGCCGCGTCGGCGCAGCGGCCGCGCAGGTCAAGTCGGCGGCAGGCAACCGCCAGGCTTACGGCCTCTTTGCCGGCACGACGACCGGGCCGGTGGCCTGGCTGGCCGAGATCGACATGGTCAGCGACGCCGGCTACCCCGAGGGCAAGCGCAAGCAATACGCGACGCTGCTGGAGGCCAACTGGCTGGTGCAGCAGGGCCACAACCTCAAGCTCACCGGTGAGTACCTCGACCCTGACCGCCGTGTGGCCCACGACAACAAGGTGCGCTACAGCCTCGTCTACGAGTACACGCCCTTCGCCTTCGCGCAGCTGCGCGCGGGCTATCGCAAGTTTGGTGGCATCCCGCAGAACGCCATCGACAACCGGCGGCAAAGCTTTGTCGAACTGCATGGAATGTTCTAGCGTCATCGGCCCAAAGACGGCGGGCGTGAGTGCCGATCCCGGGGTGCAAGCGGCGGTGGGTGTGCCGATGCATTTCTACGGGAGGCGCAAAGGCTCGTCGCCGGCGGTTGGGGGTGCCGCTGCCTCCGCCGCCGTCCCGACGCTGCGGCCTAAGCCAGCCATTCTGCTGTTTAACCCCTGGGCGACCCGCACAGGCCGCGTACCCAACAGCTTGCTGCACATTGCGGCGGCGCTAGGCGACGGCTATGACGTCGAGCTGGTCGACGGCAACCTCGAGCCAGATCCCTGGGTGGTGATCGAGAGGCTGCTGGCTTCCGGGCGATTCGGTTTTTTCGGCTGTACGGTGATGCCTGGACCGCAGTTGCGGCAGGCGGTGCCGATCACTCGCCAGGTTAGCGAGCACTTTCCCCTGGTCGTCACGATCTGGGGCGGCTACTTTCCATCCAACCATCCGCAGGCCGTCCTTCAGTCGGGCTGGGTGGACTACGTCGTGCAATCGGCCGGCGAGGGTTCACTGCCGGCATTGCTGGCGGCGTTGTGCGCGGGCCGTTCGCCCGACCAGATCCCCGGGCTGATTTTCCAGCGGAGGGGCGAAGTGGTGCGCACCGGCAAGGCCCCGCTGCCGAACCTCGACAGTCAGCCATCACTGCCGCTGAAACTGCTGGCCCGGCGTCATCCGATCAAACGCTATCTGCCGCGCACCTTCCTTGGCCGCCGGACCCATGCCATGCACACCAGCATGGGCTGTCCGTTCATGTGCGCGTTCTGCGCCGTGGTGCCGCTCTACCAAGGCCGCTGGGTGGCGCGCTCGGCCGAGCTTGTCGCCGACGACGTGCTGCAGATGCGCGACATGCATGGCGTGGATGCCATCGAATTCACCGACAACAACTTCTTTGTTGCCGAGAAACGCGTGCGCGCCTTCGCCGAGCGCATGCGTGGGCAGGGCGTGACCTGGTGGGGCGAAGGTCGCATCGACACGCTGGACCGCTACAGCGACGAGACGTTGTCGCTGATGCGCGAAGCGGGCTGCCGCATGATCTTCTTCGGCGCCGAAAGCGGCGACGACGAAGTGCTGGCCATGGTCGATAAGGGTGGGCGCCAGTCAGGCGAGCAGATCCTGCGGTTCGCCGCCCGCCTGCTGTCGTTCGGCATCATTCCCGAGTATTCGTTCGTGCTGGGCTTTCCCCGGCCCACCGAGGCCGAGGTCTGGGCGCAGATCCACCGCGACATCAGCTTCATCCGGCGCCTGAAAGACCAGAGCCCGGCGACCGAAATCATCCTCTACATCTACAGCCCGGTGCCCACCGAGGGCAGCACGCTGCAGCAGCACAGCCAGGCCGCGGGATTCCGCTTCCCGAGCACGCTGGAGGAATGGGTCAGCCCGTCATGGGAGTCCTTCGACTTGCATCGCAATCCGCTGACACCGTGGCTGACGACCGCAATGGTGCGCCACATCCATGACTTCGAGACGGTGATCAACGCCCGCTACCCGACGCGCACGGATTTCACCCTGGGCGAATGGGGCCGCCGAATGATGCAGTTGGCGTCACTGCCGCGGTACTGGAGCGGCCTGTACAGGCGGCCGCTGGAATTGAAGGCGCTGCAGCGCCTGCGCCGATACACGCGTCCCGAGGTGGAGGGGTTCTATGCTGAAGCCAACTGAAGCCGTGACGGCACAGATACCCTCGCTGGATGCGGCCCAGCAAGCGGTGCTGAGGGCACTGGCATATCGCCAGGTGTTCAACAGCCCGCTGTCCGCCGATGAGGTCTGGCGATTTCTTGACACGCCGGGCGTGCCGATCAGCGAGGTGGCGAGTGCGCTGCAGCGGTTGCAAACGGCTGGCCTGGTGGCCAGCCATGACCGATGGTTTTGGATCGCCGAGATGGACGATCCGATTGCGCGCTGGTCAGCCAACCGCGACCGTGCCGACGCGGCCATGCCTCAAGCGCTGGAAGTGGGCCGTGGCCTGATGCGCCTGCCCTTCGTGGATGGCGTGGCCATTTCCGGATCCTTGTCCAAGCGGTCGCTGGCCGAGGACGGGGACTTTGACTTCTTGATCATCACGCGGCCGGGGCGGTTGTGGCTGGTCTACGTCTTGTTGCGCTTCTACCGCCAGAAGTTGCCCGCACCGCAGATGCTGTGCTCGAACTACCTGCTGGCTGGCCACAAGCTGGCACTTGAGCGGCGCGACGTCTTCACGGCGATGGAGCTGGCCACGCTGTATCCCGTGGCGGGGTGTGATTCGCTGACGCACCTGCAAAAGGCCAACTCTTGGGTGGACGACTACCTGCCGAACCGGGCAGTGCTGCAGAGGCCGGCAGAGCCAGCGCGTACGACTGGTCGCCGTTTCAGCGAGATGGCATTGGGAGGGGTGCTGGGCGCGTTGCTGGACTGGTGCGCGTGGAAGCTGATCCACCGACGGCTCCGTCGCAATATTGCGCAGCTGTCATCTCTGACGGCGCGGCGGAGCATGGAGCTCAGCCGCGATGTGGCCAAGCTCCATACCGCGGAATGGAAGTACCGCATTCTTGAGCGCTATCAGGCGAATCTGGACCGATTGCAGCGGCAGGCGGGCGGGGCCATCACGCGCCACACCGTCGACGACACCGTATTGGTCGCCTCGGCCTACTTCTACCGGCTCGATCCCAAGCAGTGGCAGGCGGGCAAGCCGTATCCGCCCCTGGGCACCTTGTACGCGGCCGGGCTGGTGCGCAGTTTGGGCTTCAAGACGCATGTGTTCGATGCGGGGCTCGCTGAAAGTGAACTGTCCTTCCTCTGTCGGTTAGAGCAGGAACGCCCGGAGTTCGTGGTGCTGCAGGAGGACGGCTTCAACTATCTGACCAAGATGTGCCTGGACCGCATGCGCGAAGCGGCATTGCAGATGGTGCGCCTGGCGCGTGCCTTTGGGGCACGGGTCGTCGTTTGCAGTTCTGATGCCACCGACTTCCCCGAACCCTATTTGCGCGCCGGCGCGACCGTTGTGGTGCGCGGCGAAAGCGAGGCCACGCTGGCTGACGTTCTGGGGGCCTGGCGTGACGGCCGACCGTGGGCCGACATCCCAGGGCTGGCCTATCTGGAGGACGACCGTCTGGCGCGATCGCCGGTGCGCGCACCCATCACCGACCTCGATCACCTGCCTCCTCCGGCATGGGACCTGGCCGATCTGGAGCCTTACCGGGAGGTCTGGGAACGTCGGCATGGCCACTTCTCGCTGAACGTCGCCACCACACGCGGTTGCCCCTACGCGTGCAACTGGTGCGCCAAGCCGCTCTATGGAAAACGCTACACCGTCCGTTCCCCGGAGCAGGTGGTTGATGAGCTGGAGCTGCTGGTGCGACGCTACGGTGCCGATCACTTCTGGATCACCGACGATCTCTTCGGGCTGAAGCCGGGCTGGGCGCAGCGCTTCGCCGCGCTGGTGCAGGAGCGCCGCCTGAAGATGCGCTACACCATCCAGACCCGCGCCGATCTGGTGCTGCGCGATGCCGACGACCTCCAGGCATTGTCCCGCTCAGGCTTGGAGACGGCCTGGATCGGCGCCGAGAGCGGTTCACAGCGCATCCTCGATGCGATGGACAAGGGCATCAAGCGGCCGCAGATCGACGGCGCTGTGCATGCGCTGAAGCAGCAGGGCGTGAAGCCAGCGCTGTTCCTGCAGTTTGGCTACCTCGGCGAGACGGCCGACGACATTCAGCTAACTCACCAGATGTTGGACGATCTGCAGCCCGATCAGATCGGCATTTCGGTGTCCTACCCGCTACCAGGCACCGTCTTCCACGACCGTGTCAAGGCCCAGATGGGACATAAGACCCACTGGCTTCACAGCAATGACCTCGCGCTGATGTTCCCCGGGACCTTTTCTCCGGCGTTCTACCGGCACTTGCATGTCTACACGTCGCGGCGCTTCCAGATCGGGCGTTGCTGGGCAGTGTTGCGCGGGCGGCTACCGGCGCCCAGCCGCGGGGGCAGGCTTCGTGCGCTGGCCTCGCTGCTGCGCGCCACGCCCGCGCTGCTGACCGCCCGAATCGGCATGGGGCGCGAACAGCGTCTGCCGGCACCTGCACCGGCGGTGGCACCATGAGTGCAGCCGCCTTCGACGTGATGGCGGTCGACTACGACCGTGATTTCACCCACAGCCTGGTGGGCGCCGCGCAGCGCCGCATGGTCTGGGAGGTTCTTGACGACTGCCTGCGCCAGCACGGTCGGCCCTGCTTGGTGCTTGAGCTGAACTCCGGCACGGGCGAGGACGCTCTGCACATGGCCCGCGCCGGTCATCGCGTGGTAGCCACCGACGTGTCGGGCGAGATGTTGCGAGTGGCCCGCGACAAGCTCGAAGGTGGTGGTCTCGGTCTTCTGGTGCAGACGCGGCAGCTGGACCTGCAAGCGCTGGCGTCCGGTGAGGTGAGGGCGCAGGACCTGGGTGGCCCGTTCGACCTCGTGTTCTCCAACTTCGGCGGCCTGAACTGCGTGTCGCCCGAGGCGCTGCGGGCGCTGGCCGCGCCGCTGGCTGCCTGCCTGGCGCCACAGGGGCAGGTCATCGTCGTCGTGATGCCGCGCTTGTGCCTGTGGGAAACCGCGTGGGCCTTGTTGCACCTGCAGCCGCGCCGCGCCATGCGGCGTTGGCGCGGCGGGCCGGTGCCGGCCCAACTGGGCGCCGGCCAACCGCCGCTGTCGGTCTGGTACCACGGTGTGGGCGACATGCAGTGCGCGCTGGGTGAGCACTTCCGGCAAGAACGGGTGCGCCCGGTCGGGCTGGCGGTGCCGCCGTCCTACCTGGAGCCCCTGGCCCGCCGTGCACCGCGCTGGCTGGCGCTGATGGAACGGATCGAGCGCCGCTGGCTCACGGCGGCCTGGGGCGCCCATCTGGCAGACCACGCGTTGATCCAATGGCGCAGGCGGTGACGATGAGCCTGATCCTCACTCACGGGTATTTCATCGCCGATGACGCGATTGAGCAGCGCATCATGCGGCCTTATCCGCCGCTGGGCCTGCTTTCCATCTCGGCATGGCTGGACCGCGAAGGCGTCGACCACCATGTCGTCGACGCCACGTTTCTCGATGCTGACACCTTCGTCCAGCGTGTGCGGGCGCTGCGCCCGCGCATGATGGCCTTCTACGTGACGTTGATGACGCGGCACTCGGTGCTGCGCCTGATCGCGGCGCTGGGCGGCGCAGAAGATAGCCCGGTCATCGTGCTGGGCGGGCCCGACGTGCGCCACAACGCCGCCGACTATCTCAGCCATGGTGCTCACCTGCTGGTGGTCGGTGAGGGCGAGCAGACGATGGCCGATGTAGCACGGCTGCCTGCAGCCGCCTGCAGGGATGCCGCGGCGCTGGCGGCCATCCCCGGCCTGATCCATGCCGATGCGCAGGGGCAGCCGGTGTTCACCGGCGAACGCCGTTTCGTGCCTGAACTGGACGAACTACCCGAGCCGGCACGGCATCGCATCGATCTGCGGCCATACCTCAAGGCTTGGCGCGATGCCCATGGCCAGACCTCGCTGAACGTCAGCACCCAGCGCGGCTGTCCCTACAAGTGCGCCTGGTGCAGCCGGGCCGTGTACGGCACCAGCTACCGCCGCCGTTCGCCGCAGCATGTGGTGGCCGAGCTGCGCACGCTGGTGGATCGCTACGCACCCGATCAGTTCTGGTTCGTCGACGACGTGTTCACGATCAACCACAACTGGCTTGCCGGGTTTGCCGAAGCGCTTGATGCCGCGGGCCTGCGCATCCGCTACGAATGCATCACGCGGGCCGACCGCATGAACGAGCGCGTCGTGGAGTTGCTCTCGCGCACTGGCTGCGTGCGCGTGTGGATCGGCGCCGAGAGCGGTTCGCAGCGCATCCTGGATGCCATGCAGCGCCAGGTCCGCGTCGAGCAGGTCACCGCCATGATCCGCGCGGCCTCGGATGCGGGCATGCAGACCGGCACCTTCCTGATGCTCGGCTACCCGGGCGAGACTGAGTCGGACATCGTCGCCACCGAGCGCTATTTGCGCGATGCGCGGCCGGACCTGTTCACCGTGACGCTGGCGTATCCCATCCGCGGCACGCTGTTCCACGACCAGGTGGCAGACCAGACCACGTCGCCGCCGTTCGATCAGGGCAGCGACCGCGACCGGCGCTACCCGCGCACCTACAGCGATGACTACTACCGCCATGCCGTGCGCCTGCTCACCCACACCCATGCCGTGAGCACCGCGCCGCGCCCCTTCGGCGCCCGCGCACTGGCCCATCGCGTGGCGTGGTGCCGCTCGCGTCTGGGCATGTGGTGGCATCGTCGCAATGGGATGCAACCCGCGTGAGCGGCCCCGAAACGCGCTGGGGCCTGCCGCCCCATGGCCTGCTGGCACGCCTGCTGCGCGGCCCGGTGCGGCGGGCCGTCTCGCCGTGGCTGCGGGGCCGCATGGCGCGTGCCGGTCGCACCGCGCAGCATTGGCGCCTGGGCCGCTTGCGGCTGCGCATCGACCCGGGCGTCTTCCCACCGGGGCCGACGCTCAGCTCGGCCGTCTTCGTCCGCTGGCTGCTCTCGGACGAGGGTCCTGGCCCATGGCCGGGCCGGCGGGTGCTCGACCTGGGATGCGGGAGCGGGCTCATCGGCCTGGCACTGGCCCAGGCCGGCGCTCGCGTCATCGCGTCGKACATCAATCCCGTTGCGGCGGCGAATGCCACAGCCAATGCGCAGGCCAACGGGCTGGCGCTGACGGTGGTGGTGGCCGACCTGCTGGCAGGCATCCGCACGTCCACGCTGGATTGCGTGGTGATCAACCCACCCTACTACGCACGCTCACCGCGCTCGATGCCGGAGCGCGCTTGGTTCTGCGGGGTGGGGTTCGAGTACTTTCATGCGCTGTTCGAGCAGTTGGCGGCACTGGACCTGACGCACACGGAGGTGCTGATGGTGCTGTCAGAAGATTGCCAGGAGGATGGCATTCGCCAGGCGGCCAAGGTGCATGGGCTGCAGTTGAAATTGCGGGGTAGGCGCCGGAGCTGGCTGGAATGGGCGGCCATGCTGCAAGTGGTGCCGGCGTTGGAGGACGTCCGGTGAGCGCACGCGGGCTGATCATCCAGATCCACGTGGTGTTGTCATGCGGGGCGATGCTCTGCTGGCTGGCCGCGCTAGCGGCCTATGCCGGTGCCTGGCGCCGGCATCACAGGCTGATCGGCCGCACCTTCATGGGGTTGGTCGTGGCCGGCATGGTGTTGGCCGTGGGCATTGCCGTGGACGCCCGCAACCCATTCGGCGCCGTGACCTCGTTGCAACCTCTGGTGCTGTGCCTGAGTGCCGGTGCTCAGTTCCTTCGTTCGCGCTGGGTCGTGCGCGCACTCGGCTGGGTGGGTTTGTTGGTGGCGGCCGGCGTGCTGGCAGGCACTTGGGGCCTGCTGAACTCGCACCGGCTCATCGACGTGATCGCCTTTCCCTGGTCTGCACTGACGCAAGGTGCACTTGCGGTCAATGATCTGCGCACGGCGCCGGGGCCGCGCTGGCGAGCCCACGGCCATCGCATGCTGGCGGCGGGTTGGTTCTACCTTGCGGAAGTGGGCATCTTGACCCTGGATCCGCATCCCAGCGTCATTGCCTGGATGATCGCGGCCATCATGCCGATCGGCGGGGTGTTGTGGATGCGCCGGCAACCGAGGAGCTTTGGACCGGCTGGGCCGGCCTTGACAGCAGGAGGGGCAAATGGAGCCTCGACTTCATCGCTCAGCGCCTAGCCCGGACCTCGTCGATGAGCTGCACAGCGCGGTGCAGACTGGTGTGATCCCGGTACACCCGCTCCAGCGCGCGACCGGCGACGCGTTCACGCGCCGGGCGATCATCCAGCCAGCGATCAAAGGCATCGCGCATCGACGTCGGTCCTCGCGGCACGGCAATGAGTTCATCCTCATCGAAATGCTGTCGGGTCAGGGGACTGAGTTCGGTGATCTGGAAGGTGGCGCTGGCCGCCGCTGCATAGACGCGCTGGGTCAAGTCTGCGGCGCTGTCGAGCAGCGGAGCAACCAAAGGGGCAAGCGACACGCGAGCCATCGCTTGGTGGCGAGCATGCTCATCGACCGGCAGCCGCGGCACGCCGAACCCCCACGTCTCGAGCTCACCGAACAGGCCGTGGTGCCGCGCGAGGATATGGCGCATCGTGTGCCACACGGCACGGACCCGCTGTGGATTGGCCACCGACAGGTGCGCATAGTCGAACACGCGCGCGCAGGCATGTGGCCGGTCGCGGAACGGGCTGGCCGCCTGAGGCAGCCACACGAAAGGCTTGCCCAGGCGCATCCATGCAACTGCCGAACGCTGCATGAAGGGCTCGGCATGCAGCGACAGCAGCAGGTCTGCGCCGGCACCGCTGGCCGTGCGATCAAGCCGCCGCGCCTCGGCCGCACTCAGCGGTGCGCACGATTCGGCCACGTCGCGCGCGGGAATCAGCAGCCGCGTGCAACGCGACGGGTGGTCCATGCCGGTGGCCTGAAAGCGTTGATGCAGCCGGTCGGTGTCCAGCCCCAGCAGCAGCGTCGGCCGGAAGTCGGCCGCCAACGCCGGCGTCAGCCTCTGTTCATCGTCGACGCGCAGCACCACCACACCGATGTGTTGCAGCGCGCATCGCAGATCCTCGAACCACACCCACCCGGCCGGCGATGGCGGCGTCACCAGCAACACCCGTTCGCCGCAGGCGGCCCGAACCCGGCTGAAGCGGGCCAGCGTCTGCGCTTGCAGTTCAGCGCCGCGCTGATGCAGTCCGGCATCGGGATGTTCGGGTGGCCGGGGCTTGTTGCGCCATTGGCCAGCAGCGAGGCAGGCCTGGATATGGCGGCGCATGAAACGCAACTGCACTTTGCCGCCCATGTCCTGCCATCCCACTGTCTTGTCCGCCTCGCCCAGCTGTTTCCACTATGCCATCGCCGAGCCCAGCCTCGGGCCGAGATTTGATGTCCGAACACTCCTTCAATGCGCAGACGACGACGCCACCCGACGTCGCCTCGCTGGCTCGCCGCCCCCGGCAGGTTGCGCCGCAGCCCGCCTGGCAGCCGGGGCGGGTGGTCCGCTCGCTGTGGCGGCTATTCGCGGTGCGACCGGTGGCCTTGTGTGGTGGGCTTTTGGCCACCTTGCTGCGGGCGGGCACGCTGCTGCTGGTGTCGATCGCCATCGGCCGCGCCGTCAGCGGCAACGCAGTCGCGGTCTGGGCGGTGGTGGCCTGCCTGGCCTTGCTGGCGGCAGCAGCACTGGGCTATGTCGGGCAGCGTCTCGTCATCGATGCCGTGCAGGACGGGCTGACCCATGTGCGCGAGCGGCTGGTGGAGCGGCAATTGGACTTGCCGGTGGACATCGTGCATCAACAGGGCGTCGAGCCTTTCGTGATGGCGATGACGCGCCATGGCGAGCTGCTCGGTCAGATGGCCCGGGCCTGTTTCGGCACCCTGCTGCCCGGAGCCATGCTGGTGCTGCTGTGCCTGGGCGGCATCGCGGCGATGCTGCCGGCGCTGGCCGTGCCGCTGATCCTCGCACTGGCGCTGCTGGGGCTGACACGGCGACAGCTTTCACGTCGCCTGGCAGGCCAGATGGCTGGCGCGCACGCTGCCATCGACCAGTTGTATGAGCAGTTGGGCGGTACCGTCCTGCGCCACGAGCTGGCGGTCAGCCAGGCGAACGAACATCACGAGCGTCAAGCCTGCCGGCAGAGCGTTGCGCGCACCCATGCGTTGACGCGTGCGCTGGCCAGGATGCAGACCTTTGCAGCCGAGCTCGACGCGCTGGTGCTGGGCCTGGCGCTGCTGGGCCTCGTCGTCTGGTTGACCATGGCCGGCGGTGCCGCAGTGTCGGGCGCGCAGCTGGCGTCGGTGCTGTTCCTGCTACTGGCGCTGCGCGGCGCCTTGCAGAGCCTGTTGCGCGCGTCGCAGGAGATGGCTCAGGGCGTGCCGGCGCTGGACAGCATCGAACAGCTGCTGGCCATGCCGCCTGGGCCGGCGCATCACGGCCGTGTGCCGCCGACGCACTGGCGCATGACGCTGGAAGGCGTGAGCCACCGCGCCGGCAAACGAATGCTGGTTCGCGACGTCGATCTTGCCCTGGAGCCCGGGCGCGTGACCGTGGTGACCGGCGCCAACGGCGCGGGCAAGACGACGCTGTTGCGTCTGCTGCTCGGTCTGGCCGAAGCCGATGGCGGCGCGATCCGCGTCGATGGTGTGCCGTGGGCGCAGATTGATCGGTCGGCGTTCCGGCGCGGCGTGGGCTACCTGCCGCAGAACGCCGTGCTGTTCGCCGGCACTGTCTACGACAACATGGCCTATGCGGCGCCCGGTGTCACGCCACAGGCCGTGCAAGGCATGGCGCATGCGCTGGGTCTGGACGCGCGGCTGAGCGCGTGGGCCGACGGTCTGCACACCCGGTTGGGCCCGGGCGGCAGCCCGCTGTCCGGTGGCGAGCGCCAGCGGGTGGCCCTGGCCAGGGTGCTGCTGCGCGCGCCGCGGCTGCTGATCCTGGACGAGCCGACCAACCACCTCGACGGCGCCAGTTCACAGGCCCTCGTCAGCCTGCTGCGCCAGGCGCCCGGCCGCCCCGTGGTGTTCATCGTCAGCCACGATCCAGCCCTCATCGCCCAGGCGGACCAAGTATTGGAGATGGTCGCCGGGCGGTTACAAGCGCGAGGTCCCGTGCCCGGCAATTCGCCAGCCGGGTAGCACGTGCCGCAATGCATCTCCGGCTCGCCAAAGTGACGAACTTCCTTCCCGTTGTGGGCTCTACAAGGGCGCCAGCACTTCGCAGCCCCGCTGACTGCGCCGCAGCCATTCAATGTAGGTCCCGCTCATGTGGGCGAGCTGCCGGCCTGAGAGCCCGGCTTCGTGCTCGATGCGAGCAATGAACAATACATGCGAGCCGATTCGCTCGACCCTCTCAACGGAGAGTTCACGAACGAGCCCTGCCTGATCCAGCACGGGAAGCCCGAATAGCGGCGACGACGAGATCGGCACGGTCAACTTGTTCAGGTCAAGCGTGGGCTGGCGGTGCCGGTTTCCGAGGGCGTAGACGGCCTCAAGCAGCTCGGCGGGCGCGCTGCTCATGGCAATGCGCTTGGAGGCTTCCATGAGCGCAACGCCCGGACTCGTTGCGCGCAGGGCCAGCAGGTACTCGCCCGACGACAGCGCGCCCACGAGGTCCATGGGGAACAGGTCCTCCCGCTTGTCGTGCCCCACGCCCACGAGAAAAACCGGCCTCGCCACGATGTAGTAGGCATTCAGCGCGCGCAGGTCTCGCGCAGACATGCGAAGCGCATCACCTCGCCGAGCAGCGGTCCGCGCGTTTTGCCAGGCCAGCAAGTACCGGAGCCACAAGGTGGGTCGCGGCAGGCAGCGGTTCATCGTGCGCGCCACTTCGAAAAGGTACAGGGCGCCCTGCTTCATCGGCAGCATTCCGACCGATTTCAATGCCAGCCGCGCCAAGGGTGTGGTTTCAGAATTCGGCGGGTAGATCTCCAGCCATGGGCACAGCGCAAGGGCACCTTGATCGACATTTTTCGCCGCCAAGCGGACCCCCAGAACGAAGGGGCGCATGGACACGGGACAGTGGTCGCCACTGACGTCAATGGGCCCGCTGGGCAGCCCTCGCAGCACCACTCGAAGTGCAAACTCCGCTGAATCGGCATACACCACAGGCGCGTAGCGCAGGCCCTTACCGCTGCGCAACAAGGACAGCAAATGCCTCATGGCCGCCTGCGGAGAACGACAAACAGGAAGTTTGAATCGAGCGCCCCTAGAAGCGCGCTACGACTGGCTGCGCGAACCTCCACAAGGGCGAAATGAGGTTCCGCCGCTTCGCGTATGGCGCTGACGAAATGCCGGTAGGACGTGACCTTGCCCTTCAACTCGATCGCTCCCGTCCGGACCGAACGCAATGCGCTTCGCCACCACCAGGCGTGCCGCATGTCTTGTCGGTAGAGCGGATTGAGGACACTCGCCACCAGTGCCCCGTCCGGTTTCACATGCGACGCGAGCCGTTGCAGCAGCGGCTTGAGCTCGCGCACGTGGCTCAGCACGGCAAAGTTGGCGGAAATGGCTGCAACCGGAGGGCTTCCCTGAAGCGCGTTTTCCATTGCGGCCAGCGGGCCCACCGCCGGCGTGATGCGCCCAGCCGCAATCTCGTTGATACAACGCGCTCTCAGCACATCCACCATGCCGGGCGAGACGTCGTAGGCGATGACGCGGTGCCCACGCGTGGCATACCACGCCGCATCGGTGCCAGTACCGCAACCGAAATCCAGGATCACCCCGCCCGGCCCAGCGATGGACGCCACGCGCTCACAGAACGACAACCGCACCGCCACGTTGTCGTCTCGGCCATCAACCAGGGCGTCGTAGCCAGCCGCCACACCATCGTAGAAGCGGGCCGTCGCGTCGGCGGGAGCGCCGCAAGGTGATGACAAGTCGGTTTTGAGTCGCGCCATGCGGGACATTTGGAGAGGAGCGTTGGGGGCGTGGGTTCCGCCGCGTTGACCAAGGGTTCAACGCGATTTTGTTTTCAATCGCCAATCCGGTGTGATGCCAGGTTGAGCATGGTGCGAGCGCCTCGCGGCGGCCCGGCTAGTTCAGGGCAGCGGCGGGCCGGGTGCCGGGCCGGCTACTACCTCGGTCCAAGACGATCAACGCGACGCCCTGGCGGCGCGCCGTGACGTCAAATTCGACGAGCGCCGCTCGCGAGCGGCACGAGACTTCAACGCTTGCAGCACCAGCTCCGAGGCGGTTTCGAGCTGCGGGTATTGCTTGTCGTTCGGCGACTGCGGCGAGCCCATCGCCTTCCAGGCCGTGAAGGCGTTTCCGTTCGACGCGTCAACGCGCCAGATCGTCGCGTTGGCTGCGAGTTTCGACTGCTTGTCGGTGACCGCGAGGCGGATGGCCGTGGCCGAGGCTCACCTGTTCATGCAGCAAGTCGCGCACCGCACGGTAGATCTCGCTGCCGAAGGTGCCGCGGAACATCATGGCGAGGTCGCCGCTGCCGTCCCAATGCGCTTGGCGGCCAGCTGGGCCTTGACCTGCTCGTGAAAGCGCGTGCCCGGCAGCGGGTAGGACACGCTGCCACCGATGTCGTCGGGCCGTGCCTCCTCGATCAGCTGGCGCGTGTGCAGCAGCTCAGGCAGGCCTTCGCCCAGATAGCCGAGCTGGATGAAGAAGCCCACGCGCACGGCACGGCCTTCAGGCGCTGGCGGGACTGCAGGATCTCGTCCACCGTCGTGCCCTTGTTCATCGCGTCCAGCACCTGCTGGCTGCCGCTCTCGGTGCCTATCCAGGCCTCGCGGCAGCCGGCGTCGGCCAGGGCCCGGGCCCGGGCCCGGGCCGTGGTGTCGCTGACCAGGTCGGCGCGGGTCTGGATGGTGAAAGGCACGCCGCCGCCGCGGGCGTCGAGTTCGGCGGCGAAGCGCTGCACCCAGTCGGCGCGAAAGCCGAAGATGTCGTCGGCGAACCAGATGTGGTCGGGCGCGAAGCGGGCCTTGAGCTCGGCCATCTCGGCCGCCACCGCTGCGGCGCTGCGCTGCTGGTAGCGCTGGCCCCAGATGGGCTTGGCGCACCAGTTGCAGCGGAAGGATCAGCCCTTGGACGCCGCCATGTTGAGGCTGAAATAGTCGTGGGCGGCAACCCAGGTGGTGCGGTAGCGCTCGATGTCGACGAGATCCCACGCGGCCGGGGCTTCGAGTTCGGCGTGGTCACCGCGTGGCTGCAGCGTGACGGGCTGGGCCAGGCCGGCGAGAAGTTCGTCGCCCCGCACGCGGGCAACACGTCCAAGCCCTCGCCGCGCAGTGCCACGTCGGCGCCGGCGCGCTGGTAATGGTCAGGTGCGTCGCTCGCGTCCGAGCCGGCGACGATGACGCGCGCCCCGGCCGTGCCGGCGCGGGGCCGGGAGGTTCCAAGCCAAGGCGGCGAATTCAGATCTGGCGGATACGTTCTCGCCGGCGAACGAGAAGGGCCAACGCCGCGGCACCGGGCAGCAGCAATGCCCAAGTTGCGGGCTCGGGAACGGGATTGGTGATCGAGAAGCCGAGGGAATAGGACGCGAAGGCGCCGGAGTTGGTCGAACCCAGGGTGCTGAAGGTCAGGACGTAGAGCTCGCCGGAGTTCAGCCGCAGCGTGTCGTCGGTGAAACTGCCCATCCCGGATGAGTTCGCCATGAGATCCACCGAAAGGAGCGGCTGGCTCAACGGAGAAGCCTTGCGAAGCAGAAGGTGCAGGCCTTGTTCGCCGGAGTCGAGGCTCGGGTAGGTCCAGAAACTGACGCGGAACTGCCGCAGCTCATATCCGGCGCTTCCGAGTTGTTCGCCAATGTAGAAGCGGATCGTGTCGGACGGGTCGTCCTGCCAGTTGATGTAGCCGATGAGGTGGGTCGTCGGGTCATAAATTCCCGCAGACATAAAACGGAAGGTCGCTGGCGGGTTCGCGGAGTCGAAGTCCGGGCCTTCGTTGATGGGGCCCCAGGTGGCAAGGGCGGGCAAGGCGGTGAGGACGAGGGTCATCGAGGCGGCCGCTCGGGAGAGGGCACGATACAGGCTGCACATGAAGACCTCCGTAAGCGAAGCGAACTTCAGTCTGGGCGCTTGGAGACCATTGCGCTACACCTAACGTGTGGTGCCAGCGTAGGTACGGAACTGGCGAACTGCTGCGCCGGATCTGGCACGTGCGGCGTCCCTTGACTCGCTCGGGCAGTGCGAACTGACTGACAAGATAGGGGGCGCTGCGTGCGGCTGCTACAGGCGCGAGGGCAGTGCAGGCCAGCCATCTTTCCATGAGCACGCGCACCCTGAACGCGGGTGGTGGGCAATCAACAATAACGACGCAGGCTGAGCGGACGCTGTACAGGGCGAGGGTTCCGTGGGTCAATCCGCCGCTTCAGCGACATCGGAGATTGGCATGGCCCGTTCAACCGCACTCGTTCTGGCCGCCTGCCTGTTGTCGATCGGGGCTGCCGCGCAAGCGGCGACGCCAAAATTCTCGGCCACGGCTTCGGCGGGCAGCGGCACCATCAATATCCCTGGCCCGACCGACTACCACTCCAACGCGGACACGGTGCCCGTCAGTTTCACGGCCACGTCTTCGCAGTTCGAAGCGGCCGGCGGCGGGGCGGCGGTGTCCACGGGGCTGGGCCGTTCCAATGCCTCAGCCTCCGCCGGGCTGGGCGCCTTGCATCTGCTGGCCGAAGCCAGCGCCAACCTGACCAGCACGAACGGCGCCGCGATGTACGCGAATGGCAGCAGTTCGGCCAATGGCAGCATTGACGACGCATTCACGATCAATGCCGTCAATTGCCAGAATCAGAGTCTGTGCGGCCCCGGCGCCTTGGGGCTGCTGACCTTCTCGATCGGCGCCTCGGGCAGCATCGGCGGCAACGGCAACGTGAGTGGCAACTGGTCCGTCATCGGGCAGTGGACGGCCGACGTCACATTGAACGCGGGCTATCTGCCGGGGTCGCCCTTGTCAACCAGCGCCGCCTGGCATGGTGATCATTCGATCTCTCGCAACGGCAACGGTGCCCTGTTCGAGTCCAGCAA
>NZ_JBFUMN010000020.1:0-85637 GCF_054049335.1 Roseateles sp. P5_E1 | reverse complement strand
CAAGGGCTTGGCGAGGTCCGACACCGAGGCCGGCCCGCGGCTGAGCTGGTCGACCATGGCGCGCCGGTTGCCATCGGCCAACGCCGCGAAGAGGCGGTCCAGGCGCGCGTCAGTCGGCGAGGAAGCGAGCGGGGAGGGCATGGCGCAGAGGGTAGTACTGGAAGACCGAGCGAGCCTCGACGATGCAGCGCCAGACCGAGGGGCGGGCGAGCAGGCGCTCGAAATAGGCGCTGAGCTTGGCGTGCGCGGGCGAGAAGGGCCGCACGATGGCGGCATAGAACAGAGCCGGTGCAGCTGCGCAATCGGCCATCGTGAAGGACTCGCCTGCTGCCCACTCGCGGTCGCCGAGGCGGCGTTCGATGAGGTCGTAGGCCAGCCCCAAGTCGTTGACAGTGCCGGTCAGCGTGGCCGCGTCGCGCTCGGCCTCGGGGCGCAGCTGTTGGGCGATGAAGCGCTGCATGGGCGTCATCACGTGCAGATCGAAGACGCGGTCCCACAAGCGCACCTCCAGCTGCGCCTCGAAGTCATCGGGCAGCAACTGCACGCGGCCGGGGTGGCGGCGGTCCAGGTATTCGATCTGGATGGAGGTCTCGGGCACCACGCGGTCTCCGTCGACCAGCAGCGGGATCTTGGCCGTGGGCCAGAGCGCTGCATAGGCCGTGCGTGCCACCGGGTCGCCGAGATTGACATTGCGGGCTTCGAACGGCGCACCGTTCTCGTAGAGGGCGATCAGGACCTTCCAGCAGTAGGAGGACAGCGGGTGGTAGTGCAGGGTCAGGGACATGGCGGCTCTAAAGTTTCCGTGATGGCTAAGTGTATGGAAACTTTCAGATAAAGGAAACTGTCGCGCCAAAATAAAGGCGGGCCAGAGCCCGCCTTTGCCGGAGCGCGGGTCCTCAGTCTTGAACGACGGCCGCCGCCTGCAGCCGTTTGTTCACTCGCAGCGCCACCAGCGTGCAAACCACGCCCGACAGCAGGTAGAGGCTGAGCGACACCAGGCCGAAGCGTGAGGACAGGAAGAGGGCCACGACGGGCGCAAAGGCCGCGCCCAGCAGCCAGGCCATGTCGGCCGTCAGCGCCGCGCCGGTGTAGCGGAAGTGCGGCAGGAAGTTGGACGTCACCGAGCCTGCGGACTGGCCGTAGGACAGGCCCAGCAACACGAAGCCGATCAGGATGAAGGCGGCCTGGCCGGGTTTGCCGCCGCCCAGCATGAAGGGGGCGAACAGTGCGAACACGCCGATGGCCAGGGCCATGGTGCCGAGGTAGCTGCGCCGGCCGATCTTGTCGGCGATCAGCCCGGACATGGGCATGGCCACGGCAGCGAAGGCCGCACCGAGCAACTCCATCTTCATGAAGTCCTCGATCCCCTCGGTGCCGTACAGCGCCACCCAGGACAGCGGGAACACGCTCACCAGGTGAAAGAGGGCATAGCTGGCCAGGGCTGCAAAGGCGCCGATGACGATGTGGTGGCCCTGGGCCGGCAGCAGCTCGCGCAGATAGGCGGGGTCGAGTTCCTGCTCTTCCATGCGCTTCTCGTACTCGTGCGTGACGACCAGACGCAGCCGGGCGAACAGCGCGACGACGTTGATCGCGAAGGCCGTGAAGAAGGGGAAACGCCAGCCCCAGGAAAGGAAATCCTTGGCGTCCAGGCTGCCGAACACGTACAGGAACACGCCCGAGGCGACGAAGAAGCCCAGTGGCGCGCCGAGCTGGCCCAGCATGGCGTACCAGCCGCGGCGGTGCGGCGGCGCGTTCAGGGCCAGGAGCGAGGGCAGGCCGTCCCAGGAGCCGCCCAAGGCCAGGCCCTGGCCGACGCGGGCCAGCGCCAGCAGCCAGATGGCCGCGCTACCGGCTTCGGCATAGCCGGGCAGCAGGCCCATGCCCACCGTGGAGCAGCCGAGCAGGAAGAGGGCGGCGGTCAGCTTGGCGGAGCGGCCGAAATGGCGCTGGATGGACATGCCGATCAGCGTGCCGACCGGTCGGACGACGAATGCCAGCGCAAAGACCAGGAAGGCGTAAAGCGTGCCGGTCAGGCGGTCGGCAAAGGGGAAGAAGACCTGCGGGAAGACCAGCACCGAGGCGATGCCGAAGACGAAGAAGTCGAAATACTCCGACGCGCGGCCGATGATGACGCCGACTGCGATATCGCCGGGGGCCAGATCCTCGTCCGTCCGGGTGGTCACGGGACCGGAATTGGGGTGATGGAAAGTACTACCTGCAACTGCCATTTCGGGCTTGTCTCCGTCTGTGCCTTGGACAAAATGTCCAATCGTTGATTTACCTCAATCAACTTACATTCCATCGCTGCGAGCAAGATCGTTAACCCTTGCGCGCGCCTCAGGATGTACCCCAACAAGTCTCTCCTCAACAGCGCCCTGGTCTTGTCAGCCAGCTTCGCTTTGTCTGGCTGCGATTGGATCGTGATGAAGCCGCATGGCGACATCGCGCAACAGCAGGCCCAGCTCATCGTCACATCCACGCTGCTGATGCTGCTGATCATCGTCCCGGTGATCGCGTTGACGCTGCTCTTTGCATACCGTTACCGCCAGTCCAATGAGGAGGCGACGTACGCGCCGGACTGGGATCATTCCACGCGCCTGGAACTCGTCATCTGGGGCGCGCCGCTGCTGATCATCATCGCGTTGGGCGCCATCACCTGGATCAGCACCCACAAGCTCGACCCCTTCCGCCCGCTGGACCGCATCGCCGAGGGCAGGCCCGTCGCCGCCGACGTGAAGCCGCTGGAGGTCTATGCGGTGTCCATGGACTGGAAGTGGCTGTTCATCTACCCCGAGCAGGGCATCGCGACCGTCAACGAACTGGCCGCGCCGGTGGACCGCCCCATCCACTTCCGCTTCACGTCGACCTCGGTGATGAACACCTTCTACGTGCCCGCCCTGGCCGGCATGATCTACGCGATGCCGGGCATGGAGACCCAACTGCACGCCGTCATCAACAAGGCCGGCGTCTATGACGGCCTGTCGGCCCAGTACAGCGGTGCCGGCTTCTCGGACATGCGCTTCAAATTCCACGGCCTGACGGACGAAGAATTCGCGCGCTGGGTCGACGGCAACAAGGCCGGCGGCAACACGCTGACCCGTGCCGACTACCTCAAGCTCGAGCAGCCCAGCACCAAGGAACCCATTCGCCGCTTCGCCAGTGTCGAGCCCGGCCTTTGGAGCGCCATCGTCGACCGCTGCGTCGACGGCAAGAAGATGTGCGCCAGCCAGATGATGGCCATCGACGCAGCCGGCGGTGCCGGCAAGGGCGGCGTGGCCAGCACGATGCGCAGCCCCTGGCGCGATGCCGAAGGGAACAAGCGCGACCGCATGGTGGTGGCCGCGCTGTGCACGCCGACCAACCTGCTGGGCCTGCCTGTCGAAGCCCCCGAGGCTTCACCCGTCGCGCTGAAGAACTGAGACCGACCGATGTCCAATCCCGTCGTTGCCCAACACCAGACGCTCGATCAGCTGCATCCCATCCTCGGCCGCCTCGGCTGGGACTCGCTGCCGCTGCACGAGCCCATCCTCATCGCCACCTTCATTGCCGTGGTGCTGGGCGGCGCGCTGGTGTTCGCGCTGATCACCAAGTTCCGCCTCTGGGGCCATCTGTGGACCGACTGGATCACCAGCATCGACCACAAGAAGATCGGCATCATGTACATCATCCTGGGTGTCGTGATGCTGCTGCGCGGCTTCGCGGACGCGCTGATGATGCGCGCCCACCAGGCCATGGCCTTCGCCGACAACGCCGGCTTTCTGCCGCCGCACCACTACGACCAGGTTTTCACGGCCCACGGCGTCATCATGATCTTCTTCGTCGCGATGCCCTTCGTGACCGGCTTCATGAACTATGTCGTGCCGTTGCAGATCGGCGCACGCGACGTCGCCTTCCCCTTCCTGAACAACTTCAGCTTCTGGATGACGGCCGGCGGCGCTGTGCTGGTCATGATCTCGCTGTTCATCGGCGAGTTCGCCAAGACCGGCTGGCTGGCCTATCCGCCGCTGTCGGGCATTCTCGCCAGCCCGGATGTCGGGGTGGACTACTACCTGTGGTCACTGCAGATCGCGGGCGTGGGCACGACGCTGTCGGGCATCAACCTGATCGCCACCATCATCAAGATGCGCGCGCCGGGCATGACGATGATGAAGATGCCTGTCTTCACGTGGACGTCGCTGTGCACCAACGTGCTCATCGTCGCGACCTTCCCCGTGCTGGCCGCAACGCTGGCGCTGCTGACGGCCGACCGTTATCTCGGCACCAACTTTTTCACCAACGACCTTGGCGGCAACGCCATGCTCTATGTGAACCTGATCTGGATCTGGGGCCACCCCGAGGTCTACATCCTGGTGCTGCCGGTGTTCGGCATCTTCTCGGAGGTGGTGTCCACCTTCAGCCGCAAGAAGCTGTTCGGCTATGCGTCCATGGTCTATGCCACGGTCGTCATCACCATCCTGTCCTACCTCGTCTGGCTGCACCACTTCTTCACGATGGGCTCGGGTGCCAGCGTGAACAGCTTCTTCGGCATCACGACGATGATCATCTCGATCCCGACGGGCGCCAAGATCTTCAACTGGCTGTTCACGATGTACCGCGGCCGCATCAAGTTCGAGGTGCCGATGCTGTGGACGGTCGGCTTCATGATCACCTTCACCATCGGTGGCATGACCGGCGTGCTGCTGGCCGTGCCGGCGGCCGACTTCGTGCTGCACAACAGCCTGTTCCTGATCGCCCACTTCCACAACGTCATCATCGGCGGCGTGGTGTTCGGTGCCTTCGCCGGCATCAACTACTGGTTCCCCAAGGCCTTCGGCTTCCGCCTGGACGCCTTCTGGGGCAAGGTCTCATTCTGGTGTTGGTTCATCGGCTTCTGGGTCGCGTTCACGCCGCTGTACGTGCTGGGCCTGATGGGCATCACGCGCCGTGTCAGCCACTTCGACGACACGACGCTGCAACCCTATTTCGTCGTCGCCGCCATCGGTGCGGGCATCGTGGCCTGCGGTATCGGTGCCTTCCTGGTGCAGATCGCCGTCAGCATCTGGCGTCGCAGGGAACTGGCCGACACGACGGGAGACATCTGGGGTGGCCGCACGCTGGAATGGTCCACATCCTCGCCGCCGCCGGACTACAACTTCGCCTTCACGCCCATCGCCCATGAGATGGACGCCTGGCACGACATGAAGCAGCGCAACGCCGAGCGCCCTCGCCAAGGCTTCGTGGCCATCCACATGCCCAGGAACACCGGCGCCGGTTTCATCATCGCCATGCTGGCCACGGCCATGGGTTTCGCGCTGATCTGGCATATGTACTGGATCGCCGCGGCGACCTTTGCCGCCACCGTCATCGCGTCCATCGTCCACACCTTCAACTACGACCGTGACTTCCACATCCCGGCCGATGCGGTGACCCGCACCGAGGACGAGCGCACCCGCGCGCTTGCATCCGCCGCCTGACCGGGAGACCGCTGACATGACTGCAACTGTGACCTCTCACGTCAACGGCGCCGCGCCCGTCTTCTACGACACGGGCGACCACCACCCGCAGCCCAGCACCATGCTGGGCTTCTGGCTCTACCTGATGAGCGACTGCCTCATCTTCGCGGTGCTGTTCGCCGTCTACGCCGTGCTGGGCCGCAACTACGCGGCCGGCCCGTCGGGCGCCGACCTGTTCGACCTGCCGCTGGTGGCCGTCAACACGGGCCTGCTGCTGTTCTCGTCCATCACCTATGGCTTCGCGATGATCGCGATGCAGGCCAAGCGCAAGAACCAGATGCTGGCCTGGCTGGCCGTCACCGGCCTGTTCGGCCTGGGGTTCCTCGGCATCGAGCTGTTCGAGTTCCACCACCTCATCCACGAGGGCGCCGGCCCCGGCCGCAGCGCCTTCCTGTCCAGCTTCTTCACGCTGGTCGGCACGCACGGCCTGCACGTCACCTTCGGCTGCATCTGGCTGGTCACGCTGATGATCCAGGTGCAAAAGCTCGGCCTGACGCCGGCCAACCGCCGCCGCCTGATGTGCCTGTCGATGTTCTGGCACTTTCTGGACGTCGTCTGGATCGGCGTCTTCACCTTCGTCTACCTGATGGGAGTGCTGTGATGGCCGACCACGCTCACCACGACGACCACCATGACGACGGCGACTTCCACGTCAGCTTCAAGGGCTATGCCGTCGGCTTCATCCTGTCGGTCATCCTGACGGCGATTCCCTTCTGGCTCGTCATGGGCAAGGTGTTGCCCACACCCAAGCTGACCGGCCTGGTCGTCCTCGGCTTCGCGGCCGTGCAGATGGTCGTGCACATGATCTATTTCCTGCACATGAACGCCAAGGTCGAGCAGGGCTGGTCCCTGCTGGCGCTGCTGTTCACCGGGGCCTTGGTCGTCATCATGCTGTCCGGCTCGGTCTGGGTTATGTATCACATGAACGCCAACATGATGCCGACGCCCGATCCCGCCGCGATGCGCAACATGCCCTGACCGGGTATGGGCCGCGCCGCACGGGTCACGCTGATCGTTGCTGCGGCGCTGGCCAGCCTGGGCTTTCTCGCGCTGGCCGTCTGGCAGTTCCAGCGCCTCGGCTGGAAAGAAGACCTCATTGCCCGCGTCGAGCGCCAGGTTCATGCGGAGCCGGTGTCTCCGCCAGCCGCATCGGTTTCGGTATCGAAGGCCGACGAATACCGCCGCCTGCGTCTGCGCGGCCGCTTCGAGCCGCGCGAGGTGCTGGTGCAGGCCACGACCGAACTCGGTGGCGGCCACTGGGTGCTGGCACCACTGCGGCTGGATGACGGCACCGCTGTCCTCGTCAACCGCGGTTTTGTGCCGCCGGAGCAGCGCGCGCCCGAACAGCATTCCGCGCCTGCCGGCCCCGTCGAGCTGATGGGCTTGCTGCGCCTGACCGAAACCGGTGGCGGCCCGCTGCGCAAGAACGTGCCTGCAGAAGGGCGCTGGTACTCGCGCGATGTTGCTGGCATTGCGACCGAACTTGGCCTGACGGGTCCCGTCGCTCCTTTCTTTGTCGACGAGTCCGCCGACCCTGCCCAACCCCGGCGCTGGCCTCGCCCGGGCCTGACGGTGATCCGCTTCGCCAACAATCACGCCGTCTACGCCATCACCTGGCTGGCGCTCGCGGCCATGTCTGCGGCTGCCGCCATCTATCTGCTCCGCGAAGAGCGCCGCCGCTCCCTGCCTTGAACCCCACGCCGCTGCTCCCCACCGCCGAACCCGCTGAGCCAGTCATCGTCGCGCCCGAGCGTCGCGCTGGCCGCGCCAACCTGCGCCAGCTCATCGAGCTGCGCTGGCTGGCCGTCGTCGGCCAGCTCGCCACCGTGCTCGTCGTGCATGTCGGCCTGGCGATCACGCTGCCCTGGGCCGAGATGCTGAGCCTGCTCGGCATCCTCGTTGTCTTCAACCTGTTCAGCATCTGGCGCAGCAAGCTCACGCAGCCGGTGTCCCAGATCGAGCTCTGCATTGCGCTGCTGGTCGACGTCGGCGTGCTGACCGGCCAGCTCTATCTGGCCGGCGGCAGCGACAACCCCTTCATCTACCTGTATCTGCTGCAGGTCGCCGTGGCCTCGGTGCTGCTGCGGCCGGCTTATCTGATGGGCGTCATGCTGAGCGCGGTGTCGGGCTTCGTGCTGCTGACGCAATGGCACCGGCCTCTGCTGCTGGATGCCTCTTCGCCAACGACGCTGTCGCCCAACTACCTGGGTGGCCTGCTGCTGTGCTTTTTGCTGAACGTGGCCCTGCTCAGCGTCTTCATCGTGCGCATCAACCGCAACCTGCGCCAACGCGACGCCGAGCTGGCCGAATTGCAGCAGCGCGCGGCCGAGGAGGTGCACATCGTGCGCATGGGCCTGCTGGCCAGTGGCGCCGCACATGAACTGGGCACGCCGCTGGCCACGCTCAGCGTCATCCTGGGCGACTGGGCCCATATGGCCCCGTTTGCGGGCGAGCCCGAGCTGCGCGAGGAGATCGAGGAGATGCAGCGCCAGATCCTGCGCTGCAAGGCCATCGTCACGGGCATCCTGATGTCGGCCGGCGAGATGCGCGGCGAGGCACCGCGGCTGACGACGCTGCAGGCCTTCACCGACAGCCTGGCCAAGGACTGGCGGGCCGCCCACGCAGGCGCGGATCTGGCACTGCGCAACAAGGACCTGCCCGAGGTCGAGATCATCTCGGACAGCGCATTGCAGCAGGTCGTCGCCAACCTGCTCGACAACGCTCTCGAGGCGGCGCCAGGCATGCCGCTGACCCTCGTCGCCACCTGCCCGGACGAAGCCACGCTGCACTTGAGCGTGCGCGACAACGGCCCCGGCTTCGACGCCGACCGTCTCAAGCATTTCGGCGAGCCCTACCAGAGCAGCAAGGGCCAGCCGGGCCGTGGCATGGGCCTCTTCCTGTCGGTCAACGTCGCGCGCACCCTGGGCGGGCGGCTGGAGGCTCGCAACCGCGAGGGCGGTGGCGCAGAGGTGGTGCTGACGCTGCCTCTGGCTTCGCTGCTGCCGCGACAATCCGCCACTCATGCCCGCTGACGCAGACCGCTTGCTGCTCATCGTCGAGGACGACGACAGCTTCGCCCACACGCTGACGCGCTCCTTCGAGCGCCGCGGCTGGCGTTGCCTGCGAGCCACCGGCCTGGACGACATGAAGGCCCTGCTCGACGAGCTGCCCGAGGACGAGGAACTCGGCCATGCCGTCGTCGACCTCAAACTGGCTGGCGGCGCTTCGGGCCTGTCCTGCGTACAGGCCTTGCATGGCTGGGACCCGGAGGTGCTGATCGTCGTGCTGACCGGCTATGCCAGCATCGCGACGGCCGTCGAGGCCATCAAGCTCGGCGCCTGCCATTACCTCGCCAAGCCGGCCAACACAGACGACATCGAAGCCGCCTTCGCGCGCAAGCAGGGCGATGCCGACGTGGAAGTGACCGAGCGCCAGACCGCGTCCATCAAGACGCTGGAATGGGAGCGTATCCACGAGGTGTTGGCCGAGACCGACTTCAACATCAGCGAGACGGCGCGGCGCCTGGGCATGCACCGGCGCACGCTGGCGCGCAAGCTCGAGAAGCAGCGCATCAAGTGATCAGCCGGGCAGCCTCTCCTTGAGTGCGTCGCGAAGCTCGGCCCAGCTGTAGGTGGCCTGGGCCGCCAGCAAACCCGCCTGGCCGAAGACCGGCGTCAATCCGTAGCGCTGCAAGGCGGCGGGCAAGTCCGCGCGGCCACTGATGGCGTCCGCCAACCATTCGCCGGCCACCGTCGTCGGCGCCACGCCATGGCCGCCAAAGGCCTGAGCGAACCACAGGCCCGGCGCCAGCTGGCCGATCTGCGGCATCTTGTGCCGGGCATAGCTCATGAGCCCACCCCAGGCATGCGAGACGCGCACCGCGGCGAGCTGCGGATAGACCTTGAGCAGGTCCGCCTGCAGCATCTGCGCAATGCGCGCGGGGTCGCGCTCCTGGATGGAGATGCGGCCGCCCCACAGCAGCCGGTGATCGGCGAGCGCCCGGTAGTAGTCGAAGGCGAAGCGGTTGTCGTAGAGGGCGGCGGGCGTGCGGATCGGTCGCAGGTTGGGCGGCAACGGTTCGGTCGCGATGACATAGGTTGCGATGGGCAGGCGCGCGCCGGTCAGGGCTGGCAGCATGGCCTTCAGATAGGCACCACCGGCCACGACGACCTGGGCCGCGCGGATCGAGGCGTCATGTGAGGTGCGCAGCACGAAGCCACCGGTGGCAAGGCGCTCGATGCTCATCACGGCACTGTGCTCGTGCACCCTGCCACCGGCATGCTCGATGACGCGAGCCAGCCCCAACGCGTACTTGAGCGGATGGAAATGGAAGGCATCGCGCTCCAGCAGAGCGCCGCCATAACGCTGCGTGTCCAGCCACTGCCGGACCTGGGCAGGCTCGATTTCGTCCCAGGTGACGCCGAAGTTCTCGCGCAGCCAGCGCGCCTGATCGCGCAACTGGCGCTCGGCGCGTGCGCTGTGCCTGAACCAGTTGAGCAGCAGAGCGCCGCCCTCTTGCCGATCGCAGTCGATGGCGTGGGCCTCGATGCGCGAGCGAATCAGTGCGATGGCTTCGCGGCTATGAGCGTAGAACTCACGCGCCGCTGCCAAGCCCAGGTCGCTCACCAAGTCCGCCGCGTCGCGGCTGTAGCCGCCGAACACGAAACCGCCATTGCGCCCTGACGCGCCATGGCCGATGGTCTGCGCCTCCAGCACCGCCACGCTGGTGATGCCGCGCTCCTGCAGCCCGCGCGCCGCGGCCAGGCCCGCAAAACCGCCGCCGAGCACGGCCACTTCCACGTCAGTGGACGAGTCGGCCAGCGGCTGGAAGGTCAGGCGCGGGGCGGTGACGGCGTAGTAGGTCTGGGTTTGCATGCGCTCGCATCGGGCTCAGATCTGCCGCACCCACTGCGTCTCAGCTATCGGCTGTCGGAACTGCAACTCCGTGCGTTGGCCGGTTGGGGGGGGCAGCGCTGATGGCCTAGCCGGGCTTGGGCTTGGGCTTGAAGATATGCACCGTTTCGCCGCGGGCGAGCATGTCCACCAGTTGCGCGATGCGCCTGGCACGCGTCTCGGGCTTGACGGCGGTCTGGATGCGCCAGAGCACGGCGTAGCGGTTGCTCGCGTTGACGGTGGCGAAGAAGGCCTTGGCCGGCGGATTCGCATCCAACGCTACCGCCAGGTCGTCGGGCACGGTGGACGTCTTCGCGCCGTCGTAGGCCTGGGCCCAACGGCCGTCGGCCTTGGCGGCCTCGACCTGCGCCTGGCCAGGCGGCTGCATGCGGCCCGCCTCGATCAGCGTGGCCACTTTTTCGACGTTGATCTTGGACCAGACGCTGCGCGCACGCCGCGGCGTGAAGCGCTGCAGGAAGTGCTGGTCGTCCAGCCCCTTCTTCTGACCGTCGATCCAGCCCCAGCACAGCGCGATCTCCACCGCCTCGGGGTAGGTGACGCTGGGCTCGGCCGCGCCGCGCTTGGCGATCATCAGCCACAGGCCGTCGGACTTCGCGTGGTTCTTCTTCAGCCAGGCCTCGAAGGCCCTGGCGTTCTTGAACAGCGTCGGGGCGACCTCGGCCGGGGCGGCGGGCTGGGCGGCGGGCATGCGCGCAGTGTGCCGCAAGCCCGGATGGCGTCGATGGGGCAAGGGCCGCTTCAGGCGAAGCTTCCCTATGAAATTCCAGACTGGCTGGACGCCGAGGCACTTATTCACGGTGACTCGGACAGCGCGCGCAACTCAGAGCCGCGCCAGCAGCTCGTACGAACGCCTGCGCAGTGCATGGTCATGCACTGCGCAGGCGACGATGAATTCATCCGCCTGCGTGCGCTCGCTCGTTTCCGCCAGCCCGGCGCGCACGGTCTCCGGCGAACCGACGATGGATTCACTCAGCATGCGCTCCACCTGCATGCGCTCAGCCGGTGACCACAGCGCATCCATGCTTGGCACCGGCTCGGGCAGCTTGCCGCGCCGGCCGCGCACCATGCCCAGGAAGCGCTGCTGAGCCGACGTGAACAGGTACTGCGCCTCGTCGTCGGTTGGCGCCACGATGATGTTCAGGCCCACCATCGCGTGCGGCTTGGGGTGGCGAGCGCTGGGCTTGTAGGTGGAACGGTAGATCTGCAGCGCCTGCATCAGCATCTCGGGCGCGAAGTGCGACGCGAATGCGAAGGGCAGGCCGAGGTGGGCGGCGAGCTGGGCCGAGTACAGGCTCGAGCCCAGCAACCAGATCGGCACCTCGGTGCCCTGGCCCGGCACGGCACGCACTTGCGCCTGCGCGGCCAGTGGCGCGAGGTAGCTCTGCAGCTCCAGCACATCGTTGGGGAAACCGTCCTCGCCGCTGCTCTCCAGGCTGCGCCGCAGCGCGCGCATCGTCGGCCGGTCGGTGCCGGGCGCGCGGCCCAGGCCGAGGTCGATGCGGCCGGGGAAGAGTTCGGCCAGGGTGCCGAACTGCTCGGCGATGGTCAGCGGCGCATGGTTGGGCAGCATGATGCCGCCGGCGCCGACGCGGATGCGCTGGCTCGCCGCGGCCAGTTGGCCGATCAGCACCGCAGTGGCCGAGCTGGCCACGCCTTCCATGTTGTGGTGCTCGGCCACCCAGTAGCGCGTATAGCCCAGCGTGTCGGCCAGGCGCACGAGGTCCAGGCTGTTCAGCAGGGCTTCACGCGTCGTGGCCCCTTCGACGACGGGCGCCAGGTCAAGGATGGAGAGCGGGGGCAGGGTAGACATGCAGGCATCTTGCCGGCGCCGGCTTGGCCCTGTCAGCCACCGGCTTTGCGCAAATGTGATTGCAACCAAGGCAGCAGGCGACCGCGGTAGGCCGAGGCGTCGAAGTCGTGCAGGTCCTCATGGCCGGCACCCGGCACCGGCCAGAGCGCCTTGGGCTCGGTCGCCGCGGCGAAAAGCTGCTCCGTCTCGACCCAGCGCGTTGAGCGATCCGCGGTGCCCGACGCGACCAGCAGCGGCGCGTGAACAGCCTTGATGGCCTCGATGGGACGCAGCTCATGCACGCCCAGACCCAGGCGCAGCGGGATCTGCAGCAGCAACAGCGGTGCGGCCCAGGCGCCGGCCGGGCCGAGGCGCGCCACCAGGCGGTCTTGCACGGCATCGGTGATGGTGGGGTAGACGGACTCCAGCACCATCGCATCCAGCTCGGGTTGGCGCTCGGCGAACAGCAGCGAAGCGCCGCCCAGCGACACGCCGATGCCGCCCAGCTTTTCGCCCGGCAGGCGGGCGCGCAGCCAGCCCAGTGCCGCCTGCACGCCCAACGCCTCGCGGCGCCCGAAGCTGATGCGGTCACCGCTGCTTTCGCCATGCGAGGGCAGGTCGATCAGCAGGCTGCCAATGCCCTCGCGCTGCAGCCAGCGGGCGCGTTCCAGCATCTGCAACCGGTTGCCACGCACGCCGTGCAGCAACAGCACCGCGCCTTCACCCGGGCGGCCGGGCAGGAACCAGCCGCTGACCTGCTGGCTGCCGCCGTAGGGGAGGCGCAGCGCCTCGGCCCGCAAATCGGGCGGTGGTGGGCCGATGGAGTCGCGGGCCGGGCGGGTCAGCCATTCGCCGGCGGCCAGGCTGACCACGACAACACCCAGAGCCAGCAGCAGCGTGATGAGGAGCAAACGGTTCATGCGACGGAGGCTGCCTGCTCAAGCGCCACGGCGTTGTCGGCGCACAGCATGCGAAACGGTAGGCTGATGCGCTCATCCGCCGCGGCGGCCTGCCAGAACCCGCGTGCGCGGGGCAGCACACGCAGCCAGCGATCCCGCTCCACCGGCAGCGGCAGGGTGGGTGTGAGCGGCGGGGACAGCACTTCGCCACCGGCCAGCGGTGCGTAGCGCATGGGGAGCTGGTCGTAGCTGGGCGCCAGGCTCAGACCCGCGGCGTCGTGGAAGAAGCACAGATTGCCGCCATGCATGTCGCTGTTGGCGATGAGTTGGCCGAAGAGCTGGCGCTCGGCGACCCGCTCGGCATCCGCCGTGCTCAGCAGGCCGTGGGCGGCCAGTGCAGCGGCCACCCGGGTCCAATCGTTCGTGGCCTCACCGACGAGGCCGGCATTGACGCTTTCGAGGCTGACGACCCCTCGCCGCCCGTGCGGGCCGATGCGGTCGAAGCGTTCGCTTTCCAGGAAGTGGCGCCCCTCATGTGCCAGCAGCCGGGTGTGCGCCGCCTCCAGCCCCAAGGCCGCCGCCGCCAGCTGCTCGCAGACCAGCAGGTCGCGCCAGCGCTGCACCGTTGCGGACTCGTCGGCGCCCGAGAACTTGACGACGCAATGCGGTGTCGCCATGCCTGCCAGTTCGCGTGCCACCGTGAACTTGGGAAATTCGCCGCCCGCCGATGAGCCGGGCAGTGCGCCTTCCATGGCCTGGGCTGCCAGTTCGGCGTAGCGGGCTGGCAGTCCTGCCTCATGCAGCGGCGCCGGCGACGCCAGCCTGGCATCGAGAAAACGGCGCAGGACGGCGTCTCCCACCAGCAACTCGCCCGGCAGGTCGTCGCCGAGACTGCTCAGGGCCAATAGCAGGGCATCGTCGTCCCAACTGCGTGGGTCGGGGGACAGGCCCAGGCCGGCGGCATGCCGGCGCGCGAAGTTGCGGCCCAGGAAGCCCTGCGGCCGCAGGTCATAGAGCGGGTAGGGCAGGCCCTCGTACCAGCCGTCGCGTGCGGCGTCGGGCGCCGGCCAGGCGGCGGCCAGGGTGTCGAGATGGCAGCCTTGCGGCCAGATCGGGCGCAATTGGGCCAGGGCCTGAGGGCGGCCATCGGCAGCGATGCGGTAGAGCTGGGCCTCAACGCGTTGGCCACGGAAATCACGTCGCCAAGCGACGCGCCGACGCCGGGTCTGACCCGCCGCCACGACGGCGACACCGGCCGCTGCAACCAATCGCTGGGCGGTCTTGGTCGAGCAGCCCAGGGCCGCGGCGATGTCCGCCAGCCCCAGAGGGCCGCGTGGCCGCAGGAGTTGTTCGAGGCTGGTGAGGTCGGCGGACATGGTTCAGGAAGCGTGTCCTGAATTTTGTCCTCAATTTATTACGAAAATCAAATGAAAATCAATGAGTTGCTGAATTTGTTCGTCACTGAGTGTCCTTAGTTCAGGCATCAATCACCGGATCATTTGTGCAGAGCACCGCGCGCACCAGTTGTGCGCCGTCTGGATGGGCCGTCAAGCGGGCGCCTTGGTCGCGCATCAGCGCCAGCATGCGGCGGTTGTCGGCCAATATGTCGCCATGCAGACGCTGCACGCCGTGTTGTCGTGCATGGGCGGCCAAATGAGCGATGAGGCGCCGGCCCAGGCCGCGGCCCTGCCACTCGTCGGCGACGGCCAGCGCGAACTCGGCGCGCTCGGGGCGGTCTTCGTCATGCACATAGCGCGCGTCGGCAATGACGGGATGGCCGGAGGCTTGGGCTTCGACCACCCAGGCGACGTGCTGGCGTTGATCGACATCGGTCAGCAGTTTCAGCAGGGCAGGGCTGAGTTCGCGCAGGCCGATATGGAAGCGCTTGTGGCGCGAGTCCAGCGACAGTGCGCTGAAGAAGGCCTGCTCGGCAGCGGCATCCGCGGCGGCAATGGGGCGCAGGCGGACCTGGTGCCCGCCGGCCAGCATCCAATGCTCGGGCGCCTCGGTGGCGACGGGCGCTGGCGCCAGCAGCGTGTTCACTGCCGCGCTCCGGTCGCCGCCGGCCTCAGGTCCAGCACCGCCGGGCCGCTCAGCGCGCTGACGGTGACCGCCTCATCGGTCTGCACGACAAAGCACTGGCCGGGTTCCAGCACGATGTCGCGCGAATCGTGGTCGATGGTGATCCACAGCGTGCCGGACGCGCTGCACAGATGGGTGGCGCGGGCCTTGGGCAGGCGCGAGATCTGGCCGCGTTGCAGCAACAGCCGGGTGCGGGGGACGTCGATCAGCATGGTGTGCTCCTGGGCCGGCGGACTGGCATGCCGGGTTGGCATGCTTGCGTTGCGGCCGTCTGACGCGGATAGTGCCGCTTGGCCACCTTGCCGACAAACGATCATTCGGAAGGCTTCGCATTCCGCCATCGCATGCCAACAAAGCCCGTCGACCACCTTCCGCCGCTGCAGCTGCTGGCCGCCTTCGAGGCGGCGGCGCGGCATTTGAGCTTCACCCAGGCTGCCGAAGAGCGCTTCATCACGCAGTCGGCCATGAGCCGGCAGATCCGCGCGCTGGAAGGCGAACTCGGCGTGACGCTGTTCGAGCGCCGCCACCGTGCGCTTGCATTGACCGAAGACGGCCAGCGCCTGCACGCCGCCTGCTCGACGGCCTTGAACACCTTGCGTGTGGCCGTGCGTGCGGTGCGTGAGCCGCACCAGCGCCAGATGCTGGCGTTGACGACGACGCCGGGCTTCGCGTCGCTGTGGCTGATCCCACGCCTGACCGGCTTCACCCGTGCCCACCCGGGCATCGACGTGCGCCTGGATGCCGGCCTGGGCAACCGCAACCTGGCCAGCGAGGGCTTTGACCTCGCCATCCGCTACAGCCCGGTCGGCGCGGCTCAGGGCCAACAGCTGTTCGCCGAATCGATGGTGCCGGTCTGCAGCCCACGGCTGGTGGGCGAGCTGGGCCTGCCGCTGCGCGAGCCGCCCGACCTGGCCCGGCACACGCTGCTGCACCTGGCCATGGACGGCGACAGCGCCGGCATGCCGGCCGAATGGGAGCCCTGGCTGAGTGCCTGGGGCCTGGTCGATCTGCGGCCGGCGGCGCGCTTGAGTTTCTCGAGCTATTCCGAGGCCATCGCCGCCGCCATTGCGGGGCAGGGCGTGGCGCTGGGCCGGCGGCCGCTGGTGGATGCGCTGCTGGCCAGCGGCCAGCTCGTCACGCCGTTTGATGCCGGCATCGCGTCGGCGCGGGCCTATCGCCTCATCGTCGACCCGGCGGCCAAGTCACGCCCGGCGGTCAAGGCCTTCGAGCAGTGGTTGCTGGCGCAATGTGACGTGGGATCAAGCGCCGCCCCTCAACCTCTCTGACTTACGTCATCGGTCAGAAGCTGCCGCACGATGACGGGTTGCGCCAAGGTTCGACACCTCAACTCACCCTCGCTCCGTCCTGAACAGCCTATGAAATTTGGAAGAGAGACCCTCGTCATCCTGACGGCGGCATTGCTGTTGGCACTGCCTGGCCTCGGCCGCGCCGCTGATGCCATCGAAACCTCGAACGACCAGGCGCGCCGCCTGATTCAACAGACGATGAAGGAACGGCGCATACCGGGGCTGCAGGTTGCGGTCGTCAAGGACGGCCGGATCGTGCTGTCTGAGAGCTTCGGCTGGGCCAACGTCGAAAACCGTGTGCCCGCAACGGCCAAGACATTGTTCCCGCTCAACTCCGGCACCAAGCCGCTCACAGGCGTTGCGGTGATGCAGCTGGCCGAGGCCGGCCTCGTGAATCTTGAGGCGCCCGTGTCCCGCTATCTCGATGACCTGCCGAGCGCTTGGCAGCCCATCCGCGTGCGGCAGTTGCTGGCGCACACGTCGGGGCTGCCCGACATCGTCGATCAACCCGGCCCCGTCACTGGCAGCACTGAAGCGGCCATGTGGAAGGCGGTCAAACAGCAACCCATGGAAGCGCCGCCCGGTGAGAAGTTTTCCTACAACCAGACCAACTACGGCCTGCTGGCTCAGATCATCGTCAAGCAGGCCAAGATGCCCTACGAGCGCTACATGAAAGAGCGGCAGTTCGCGCTGGCCGACATGCCGCTGACGACGTTCGGCGACAGCTATGACCTCGTGGCGAACGCTGCAACGATCTACAGCCACTTTCCCCGCAGAACGCTCGCGCCGGACGATGCCGATCGCCTGTCTCACTGGGTCTACGAGATGCCCTACAGCCTCCATGCGGGAGGCGGCATCCAGACGACGGCCACCGAGCTGGCGAACTGGATCGTCGCGCTGTCCAGTGGCCGGTTCATCAGCGCGGCCAGCGCGCAGCGCATGTGGACACCCGAGAAGCTGAGCAGTGGTGCCGAAGGCAGCTGGGCGGCCGGCTGGCCTGTGCTCGCCTCAAGCCCGAAAAGGCAGGTCGCCGGCATCGGCGGAAACCGCGCGGCCTTCATCGTTTATCCGGACGAGGGCTTGGCCGTCGTCGTCTTGACGAATCTGGTCGGCGGCAATCCGGAGAGATTCATCCCCCAGATCGCTGCGTTCTACAAGTGATGGGTCGCGCCCAGCGGTCAAGGCCTTCGAGCAGTGGGTGCTGGCGCAGTCACGTGGCTTGAGATGCCGGGATCAGCCGACAGCGCGCGCAGCATCCATTCACGCGTCCGGGCGGGGTCGCGCGCCTCGCGCAACAGCGCCGCGGCGAGGCGGGCCCGCCAGCGCTCGGCCGCCACCAGCGCCCAGGCCTGCTCGCTGAGCGCCAGGCAGGCGCCGCGATAGAGCTTGAGCGCGGCCTCCAAGGCCGTTGCGGCGGCCGCGCTGCCGGCTGCAGCGTGCTCGTGTTCCGTCAAACGGTCGTTCAAGGCCTGCACGTCTACCCAGACGCAGTCCGCGTTCAAGCGGATGCCATGGTCCTGCACCAGCAGGGCCGCATCGTGGGCAAGCAAGCGACGCAGCCTGGCCACGGTGACCTCGAAGGCCTTCTGGCGACCTTCCCGGCCGTCACCTGGCCACAGCTCGCGGGCCACCGCCTCGGTTGATGCGGCCTCGGTGCCGCGGCAAGCCAGATAGCGCAGCAGTTCGAGCGGCTTGCTGGCGGCCTTGCGCCCTTCCGCTGAACGCACGGCGCCGGCGTCGTTGCACATCTCAAAGCCACCCAGGGCACGGATCTTCACCGACCAGGGCCAGGCCTCGGGCGCCCCGGCCGGCGCGGCGAGCCGGCGCGTGCGGATGGCCGAGCGCACCCAGTCCGTCTCGGCGCCCTGAACCAGGGCCTGGCAGAAGATCTCGCCGATATGCAGCGGCAGCAGCGGCAGCACGCCGGGCCACTCCAGTTCGCGCAGCGTGCGCATGGCGCGGGCCAGGGCGGCGTCCGGCAGGGCGGCCCAGCCGTGGCGCTGGCCGATGGCGATCAGTGCGGTCAGGTCTGCCAGGCAGCGCAGGCGCGCCGCCAGATAGCGCGGCAACTGCATCTCGCCCAAGCCTTGAAAGCGCGCGGCCGCTTCCTCGGCATTGCCGCAGCCGATCAGCGCATAGCCCTCCTGCACGAGGTAGGTGACTTGATAGCCGGGCCAGGCGCCGCTCATCTGCAAATGGCCCAGGGCACGCCTCGCGTGGCCCAGGGCCGCATGGAAGTCGCCCGCAAGCAGGGCCACGCGGCAGCGCACATCGGCCTGATCGGCCCACCACAGCGGTGTGCTGGCCGCGTCGCCGGCGGCCGCGGCCTGGGCTGCCAGGGCCAGCGCCGCCGTGGGGTCGCTGCTGCACTCCACCAGGCGTGCGCGCTGCAGTGCCGCGACGGCGGCCAACCCCGGTAGATGGTGTTCGGCTGCCAGTTGCTGCGCCAGCACCAGCCGCTCGCGCGCTTCGTCGACCTTGGCGAAGGCGTACAGATGCCAGGCCGCGACGATGGCCCAATGGCCGCGCCAGAAGGGCGAGGCGTCGGGCTGCCTCTCAACGGACGCGACTTGCGCGAACAGCAGTTCGAACTCCGCGTCTTCGCCATGGCGCTCGCAGAGTTCACCCAGCGCGCAGGCCAGCGCCAGGGAGATGTCGCTGGGCGCCCCGCGGGCGCGTTCCATCAACAGCGCCACATTGGCAGGCGGCCATGCGGGCAGCACGCCGTAGTCGTGGGCAATCGAGGCGCCGGCCCAGGCCAGCAGGCCCTCGATGCCGGTGCCAGCCGCGTCCGGGCCGACGGCGGCCAGGATGCCCAGCATGCTCATGGCGTGGCGGTAGATGGCCGCCTGCAGATGCTCCACCAGCACCACGAGGCCGGCTGCTCCGGCAGCGAGCGCTGCCTGTCCATCCGCCTGCGCCCGCAGGGCCAGCGCCGCCGTGCTGTCCAGCGCACCGGGGGCCTGCGCCGAAAGCGCCCGCATGACGCCCAGCAACTCGCTCGACCGCTGCGCGGCTGCCGCTTCAGGCTGCGACGGATTCATCGCCGCATGCTAAGTGCTGTGGGTCATCCGTGGGTGGTGCGGCGCGGCCGCGCCTTCCATCATCGAACTGCAGCCTGCGCACCGCCGGCGGCGCAAACGGGAGCTTGCAATGCACAACGATCTTTCACCGGCTCGACGCTTATTGGCCGTCGCCTGCCTGGCCACAGCCTGCAGTGGCACCACTTGGGCGCTTCCGCTAGCCCCAGGGGTCACCCGCGAAATCAACTTCGTTTCCGACCACTCGACGTGTACCGGCCTGCTGCCGCTGGGCGGCGACTTCGTGTCGTGCACGCTGACGAATGGCGCCGACCTGACGGCTTCGTTTGCCGACTACTACGGCAGCCCTTCGAGCGGCAGCGCCCATGTTTTCGTCAATGGGATGGACATGCACTTGTCCGTCAAGTCGACACCCTCCACGGTGCCGACCTCCGTCATCGATGCCGTCCAGTTCGACCAGTTCATGATCACGGGGCCCACGCCCACGGTGCAGGTTGGCGTCACGGTCACCCTCGATGGCACCACGGCTCGAAGCGCTTCCGGCTTTGTGCTGACCAGCTACACCTTCATCAGCGGCAAACGTTCGCTGACGCCGAGCGCCTCGGCGAACGCAGTCGCTGATCGGATTGCCAATGACCCGTCACGTGACGTGCTCGCCTTCGGTCGCACCGCAACCTTCAGTGGCGGCGTCACTCAACCCACCCTCCATCGCGTCGATTCAGCCTCGTTCACCGCGGTGGTCGGCACGCCGTTTGAGCGCGGCTTCGAGTTCGCGATGTCCAGTCTGAACTCTTCTCTGAGCTTCAGCGCGCGCGTGGAGTATTCGCTGCCGGAGGGCTACACCCTGACGTCGGCCCGGGGGCTGCTGGTGAACGCCGTGCCGGAAAACCGCAGTTGGGCGTTGATGCTTGCCGGGTTGGTCAGTCTGGGCGGCATGCGTCTGGCACGGCGAGCCAGGTGAATCAGCCTGCCAGCCCTGCGTACACGTGTTGCACGTCGTCGTTGGCGTCCAGCGCGGCGAGAAAGCTCTCCACTTCGTCCAGCTGCTCAGCACTCAGGCTCGCCGGGTCGATGGGATTCTTGGGGCGGTAGCCCAGCTTGGCGCTGAGCACCTTGAAGCCCTGCTCGGGCAGGGCGCGGCTGACGAGGTCGAGGTCGGTCGGTTCAGTCAGGAAGACGGTGACGCCTTCTTCGTCGGGCGGCAGCAGGTCCTGCGCGCCGGCTTCGATGGCGGCGGTGTCCGCGTCGGCGCCGGGCGTGGCGGGTTCGGCTTCGATCATGCCGAGGTGGTCGAAGTCCCAGCCCACCGAACCGGCCGTGCCGAGCTGGCCCTTGCGGAACAACACGCGCATGTCCGACGCGGCGCGGTTCACGTTGTCGGTCAGCACCTCCACCATCACCGGCACGCGGTGCGGCGCAAAGCCCTCGTAGATGGCCTGCTCGAAGTGGACGACTTCGCCGGTCAGCCCGGCGCCCTTCTTGATGGCGCGGTCCAGCGTCTCCTTGGGCATGGACACCTTGCGCGCCTGCTCCACCACCAGCCTCAGCCGCGCGTTGTCCTTCGGGTCAGCGCCGTGGCGCGCCGCGATCATGATGTCCTTGGACAATTTGCCGAACAGCCGACCCTTGGCATTGGCGGCGATGTCTTTGTGTTTGGCTTTCCATTGCGCGCCCATGGGGTGTCCTGTCGTTTGTCTAGTAAGCCCAAGTCGCGTGACTTGTCGGGCGGGTCGCTACTTTACGGGGTGGCTCTTGCCGATCTCGCCCCTGTCGTCGCGCTATTGAGGTGCGAAATCGTCGTAAGACCTTGGTAAATAACCCCAGATACGTACGACGTCGCCACGCTGCTCGAAGTCGAAGCCAATCTTTTCCAAGATTGGCAGGATTTCGTTTCGATGGTCAATGCTCGCTCTAGGAAGCAGCTTTCCTATGAATGGCCCCTCCTCGGACAGGCCGATGTCAAACCATTCGACAGCTTCAAACGGAAAGGGCAGGTGATAAAACCATTCGACATCCCAATTCGAGACGGTGCCATCAACTGATTTCGAGCGATAAGAAGGACGCCAGCCATCAAGAGCGCGGATGTGAGTGATCAGCTCGTTCCATCGTGTGTTGTTAGACGCACTGGCTAAGTTCCTTGTGGTGACCGCGGCACGAGTCCGCTTTCGCGCTCGATCATCATTTCGCGCATCAGCCATAGGTAAATCGTTCAAAGCCTTCCCCTCGTTCTAGTCTGAGCTACCCAACGTCGCCACCACCTTCCGCGTCTGCCCCGCCCGCCACACCGTCAACGTCACCTTCTCCCCAATCTGCCTCGTCTCCAGCAGCGACAGCATGTCGTCCAAGTCAGCCACCGCTACGCCATCGACAGCCGTGATGACGTCCCCCTGCACGATGCGCCCGCTGCGATCCCTGCCGAAGGGTTTCAAGCCCGCCGCCGCAGCCGGGCTGGCGTCCGCCACGTTGACCAGCAGCACACCCTTCGGCGCCCCCAGCGCCTTGGCCAGGTTCTCCGGCCCGGCTGTCACGCCCAGCGCGGGCCGGATGAAGCGCCCATCTCGAATCAATCGCGGCACGATGCGATTCACCTCGTCCACCGGAATCGCAAAGCCGATCCCGGCACTCGCGCCGCTCGGGCTGTAGATGGCTGTGTTGACGCCGATCAGCCGCCCCGCCGAGTCCAGCAGCGGCCCGCCCGAATTGCCAGGGTTGATGGCCGCATCGGTCTGGATGGCGCCCTTGATCGTGCGTCGCGTGACCGATTCGATTTCGCGGTTCAGCGCCGAGACGATGCCGGTGGTCAGCGTCTGGTCCAGGCCGAAGGGGTTGCCGATGGCGTAGACCTTCTGGCCCACCTGCAGATCGCGGCTGGCACCGACCGCGATTGCCGGCAGCTTCTCGTGGGGCGCTTCGATGCGCAGCACGGCAATGTCGCGGTCCGGGTAGGCGCCGACGAGCTTGGCTGGAAAGCTGCTCTGGTCGTTCAGCGTGACGGTGGCGCGGTCGCCGCCCTGGATGACGTGGAAATTGGTGACGACGTGGCCGGCGTCGTCCCAGATGAAACCGGTGCCCGTACCGCTGGGCTGCTCGCTGGTACGCAGCGAGAAGAAGTCGCGCTGCACGCTCAGCGTGGTGATGTGCACCACCGACGGCGACACGCGTTTGAAGACGCCGATGTTGTTCAACTCCTCGGCGTCCAGCGCGCCGCGGGCGTTGACGGCGCGAGGCTGGGCTTGAGCCTTGGCGAAAGCGGGAGCGCAGCCGAGGAAGAGCAGCGCGACGGCGAGGGTGAGGCAGCGGGGCAGGGTGGGCACGGGGGCGTCGGCGGGAGTGGCGTCGATCCGCATTTTGGGCACAACTCCGGGCTCCCGAGGCCCGCCGCTTCACGCCGCCCGTGCTGCCCTCCCGGGCGCGCGCTTAAGCCCGGGGCCGCTTCACCCGGCGAGAACTCAGGCCCGCCACGAGCGCCGCCAGAGTCAGCGCCAAGCTGGCGGGCTCGGGCAGCCGGCTGTAGAAGGTGTGGTCTGTCACGCCGAAACCTCTGCCCGAGTAGTTGCTGCCCTGGTAGCCGCTGCTCTCGTCAAAGGTGAAGGCGGTGGTGCTGAAGTAAAGGCCGTCGACGCCCGCGATGCGGCCATTGAGGATGTCCACCGCCTGGCCCGGCAGGAAGCGGGAGCGCAGCGCCGCGAGCGAGTCGGCACCGCTGTGCGTGTACTCGCCGATGTCGTAGAGCGCGTACATGTGATCGTTGGCGTCGATGCGGCCATCGCCGCTGGTGTCGAACCAGAAGTCGAGGAAAGGAATTTCCTCGCCGCCGTAAGCCAGGGCCAGGAAATGGAAGATGCTCTGCTGAACGTATTTGCCGGTGGCCGGGTCCTTGTAGAGCACCTCGAACTTCTGATCGTGCTCGGCGCCGCTCCAGATGTCGTCCGGCCCACCGGCCCCACCGCCTGCGCCGCCAGGGTTGCCAACGGCACGGGTGTGGTTGACGACATCGCAGAGCGTCAACGTCTTGGCGGCGTCGGGGATGTCGCGCTTGCCGCTTTGCCCGCCCGCCGCGATTTCTCCGACGTGATCCGAGGCGACGATGGTGCCGCCGTTTCGGCGATCCGTGTAGTTGATGGTGAAGTCCAGCGCCGTGCGGGTGTAGTTGTGCTCGATCACATAGGCGTTGCGCTGGCTGCAGTCATTGCTGTTGGCCTCGGGGCCGGTGTCGGCCAGCGCGGGCAGCACGAGAGCCAGAAGCGGCAAGGCAATCCACCGATGGCTGCTGCGGGTGTGAGGACAGGGCATGGTGTGTCTCCTTGGAGGTAGGCACCGATCGCAACGCCTATATTGGCTGTTGTCAGAAGGCGTGCCCTTGCCGGCTGATTCCTCCGGTAGCGAGCATCGAACGTGCCAGTTGCCGACTCCAGACGGAAGCGTCAGAAGGCATGTCGCACGCCGGGCGCCATGCCCGGGAGGTATTTCATGACCCAACTGCCCGACGCGGCGCTCGATGCGCTGCGGCAGATGTTGCGAATCGGATCCGATCGATCGGCCCAGGAGCAGGCGCTGCACCGTCTGCATTGCGTTTGCCTGGTGGCCTGCGGGCGCAGCTGCTCGGAGGTTGCGGCATGGTTTGGCGACAGCCCCCGCAGCCTGCAGCGCTGGGTTCGGCATTTCCGTGGGGCCGCCATCACGCCGGTGGCAGAGCGTCCGCCGGGGCGGCCGCCGCGGCTAACGGGCGTGAAGTCGCTGGAAGTGGCTGCTGAGCTTCGTATACCGCCCGGTGGCTGCGGTTACGCCAAAGGGCGATGGGATGGGAAGCTGCTGCAACAGCATCTGCGGGAGCATCACGGCGTCTGCCTGAGCTTGCGCCAGTGCCAGCGCACCTTGCACGATGTCTTGGCAAAGCCAGCGCCCCCGAGCGCCTGACATTGCGTCAATGTTCTGTCGTGTCCGGTGCCCACCGGGAGGTCGTGGCCTTGGCACTTGACTTCGACTGTAAAGAACATCGACAGGGCAGCGCGTCGCATCCAGCGCCTGGCCTGTCGGCGCATGGTCCGGTGGTGCGTTATGCGAGGATCGACTTCAAAGGGATGGTTTGAGATGCGGCGAGTGAGTTCGTGCTTGGGGTTGGCGATTGGCCTTGCGCTGCTGCCTTTTGGCGCTGGCGCGCAGCAGGTCTGGAAGTGCGAGCTGAACGGTCAGGTGCGCTTCAGCGACAAGCCCTGCCCGGGGAGCGGTCAGCCGGTAGCCGAGCGCAGCCTGCAGCCCAATGTCGTCGAGAGCCTCAAGCCGGAGTTGATCCGCGCCACCATGGGAGCAGCGTCCGCGGCTTCGGCGCCCATCGCGACGGCGGGCAATGCCTGCCCCGGTGACGGCGAGATTCGTGGCATGGAAGTCCGCGCCAATTCGACGACGCTGGGCGATGCGGAACGCCAGTTCCTGCAGGACGAGGTGCGCCGCGTGCGCCAGTGCCGTGCAGGGCAGGGGCGCTATCGCGAGGCCGACTGGGTCATCAGCCGCGAGGCCCAGGCGGCGCAGACGCAGCTGAGCGATCGCGCCCGCTATGACGCGCGCCTTCGCGCCGAGGCGATGCACAGTGCGGCCGACCCCGACGAGGGTGACCGCATCAACCGCCGCCGCATCGCCGAGGAGAAGATGCAGCGTCGCCAGCAGCAGCGACTGCAAAGAATTCAAAACCCCGCCTCCGCGCCGGCTTCCTAGCGCTCACCCGTGGGGGCACGGCGTTTGCCGATGGTCTGCGCGCAGTCGGCGCGCTGCCGGGGCTGCGTGGAGATCCACGATGAAGCGCTTGGCTGCAGGGTTGGGAATGTGTCTGGCAATGTGGCTGACATGCGGCGGTGCTTGGGCGCAGCAGGTCTGGCGGTGTGAAGTGGACGGGCAGGTGCGCTACACCGACCAGCCCTGCGAGAAGAGTGGTGTGCCCCTGCCGGCGCGCAACCTGCAACCGAATGGGGTGGAGATCCCCAGCCCCGCCGCCTCGGCAGCGTCCGACGTGCCGGCTTCGGCGCGCCCCGCCGAAAACGCCGCCAGCCAGCCACCGCTGGCACCGCCGCCTCGCCGTGCTGCCAGGGCGCGTGGCGCGCGCGGGCCGCAGTTCGCGATGCAGGGGCTGATGCAGACCGATTTCGTGCAGCGGGGCTATGTGCCGAGGCGTCAGAATCCGGCGTCCTCGCCGACTCCCTAGCCCTGCATGCCCACGGCCGCCGCCGACAAATCGCCCCCCCGTTCCGATCGCCTCGACGCCCTGCGCGGCCTGGCCATCGTCTGGATGGCCGCGTTCCACTTCGGTTTCGACCTGAACCACTTCGGCTGGATCCGCCAGGACTTCTACCGCGACCCGGTCTGGACCTGGCAGCGCATCTGCATCGTCAGCCTCTTCCTGTTCTGCGCCGGCGGCGGCCAGGCCCTTGCGGTGCTGGCGGGGCAGGGCGCTGGCCGCTTCTGGAAGCGTTGGAGCCAGGTAGCTGGCTGCGCGGCGTTGGTCTCGCTGGGCTCGTGGTTCATGTTCCCCAACAGCTGGATCAGCTTTGGCGTGCTGCATGGCATCGCGGTGATGTTGCTGCTGCTGCGGATGGGCCTGAGCCGGTTGCCGAACGCGGCGCTGCTGGTGCTGGCGGCGCTGGCCATTGCGGCGCCGCGGCTGGTGCAGCTGGCCTTCTTCGACACGCGTTGGACCAACTGGGTCGGCCTCGTCACCCACAAGCCCATCACCGAGGACTATGTGCCGGTGCTGCCGTGGCTGGGCGTCATGCTGCTCGGCTTTGTCGTCACGCGTGCCTGGCCCGGCCTCTGGGCCGGCAGCGCGCCGCGGCCGCTGGCTGTGCTGGGGCGTTGGTCACTGAGTTTCTACATGGTTCATCAGCCGGTGTTGATCGGCGTGCTGATGGTTGTTCAAGTGCTGAAAGGATCGTGATGCGGGCACTGCTTCTGGCCGCCGCTGGCCTGATGATGAGCTGGACCGTCCAGGCGGCGCCCTTCGTGTGGCCGAACGGCGCGCAGGCGGCCGTCAGCCTGGGCTATGACGACGCGCTGGACAGCCAGCTCGATCATGTCGTGCCGGCGCTGAACAAGCGCGGCCTGAGGGCGAGTTTCTACATTCCCATCAACGGGCCGACGCTGCCCGGCCGGCAGAACGAATGGAAGGCCGCCGCCGCGGCGGGCCACGAGCTCGGCAACCACAGCCTCTTTCACGGCTGCTCGGCCAAAGGCCCCGGCCGCGAGTGGGTGCAGCCGCAGCGCGACCTGGAGCGCCAGATGCCGGCCCAGGTGCAGGAGCAGGTCATCGCCGCCAACACCTGGCTGCAAGCGCTGGACGGCAAGGCCCGCCGCACGTTCACGCCCCCGTGCCTGGACATGCAGGCCGGCGGCCAGGATTTCGTCGCGGCACTGAAGCCGCATTTCGTCGCCTACCGGGCTGCCGGCCCGGCCATGGCTACCGATGCTGCCGCGCTCGACCCCTATGCCATGCCGGTCTATTTCGTCGAGGGCTGGAGCGGCGAGCAACTGATCGCCCTGGTCGAAAAGGCGGCGGCCCAGCATGCGCTGGTGTCGCTGCTCTTTCACGGCGTGGGTGCAGAACACCTGAGCGTCACGCGTCAAGCGCATGACCAGTTGCTGGACCATCTGGCCAAGAACAAGGCGCGCTTCTGGACTGACAGCTTTGTGAACGTCATGGAGAACGCGAGGAAGCAGGCCGGCCGCTGAACCGACAATGCGGCCATGAGCTCCCCCAAGTCCGTCCTGTTCGGCTTCCACGCCGTCACCGTCCGCCTCAAGACCCATCCGGCCTCGGTCGCCGAGGTCCATTTCGACCCTTCCCGGCGCGACCAGCGCATGCGCGCCTTCGTCGAGCGTGCCAAGGAGGCCGGCGCCAAGCTGGTGGAGAGCAACGACGAGCGTCTGAGCCAGATCGCCGGCAGCCCGCGCCACCAGGGCGTCGTGGCCCGGGTGCAGGCGCTGGCCCAGCTCCATTCGCTGGACGATGTGCTGGACGCGGTGGAAGGCCCGCCGCTGGTGCTGGTGCTGGACGGCGTGACCGACCCGCACAACCTCGGTGCCTGCCTGCGCGTGGCCGATGGCGCTGGCGCCCATGCCGTCGTCGCCCCCAAGGACCGCGCCGTAGGCCTGAACGCCACGGTGGCCAAGGTGGCCAGCGGCGCGGCCGAGACCGTGCCCTATCTGATGGTCACCAACCTGGCACGGACCTTGAATGAGCTGAAGGAACGCGACATCTGGGTGGTCGGCACCTCCGACCAGGCCGAGCGCTCCATCTACGACTTGGACCTGAAGCGCCCGGTGGCCTTCGTGCTGGGCGCGGAAGGTGAGGGCATGCGCCAGCTGACGGCCAAGACCTGCGACGAACTGGTGCGCATCCCGATGGCCGGCGCCGTCGAAAGCCTGAACGTGTCGGTAGCGTCCGGGGTTTGCCTCTACGAGGCCCTTCGTCAACGTCGATAATTCTGACTATTCAGAAAAAATAGGAAGCCCGCCATGGCCGTCATCGAAGTCAAGCACCCCCTCGTCAAGCACAAGATCGGCCTGATGCGCGAGGTCGACATCTCGACGAAGAAGTTCCGCGAGCTGACCGGCGAGGTGGCGCGGCTGCTCTGCTACGAGGCGACGGCCGACTTCCCGCTGGAGAAGACGACGATCAACTGCTGGAGCGGCCCCGCCGAGATCGACCAGATCGCGGGCCGCAAGGTCACCGTCGTGCCCATCCTGCGCGCCGGCCTGGGCATGCTGGACGGTGTGCTGGACATCCTGCCCAACGCCAAGGTCTCGGTCGTGGGCCTGGCGCGCGATCACGAGACGCTCAAGCCGGTGAACTACTTCGACAAGTTCGTGGGCAACCTCGACGCCCGCACGGCGCTGATCATCGACCCCATGCTGGCCACGGCCGGCAGCATGATCGCCACCGTCGACCTGCTGAAGGCCCGCGGCTGCAAGGACGTGCGCGCCCTGGTGCTGGTGGCTGCCCCCGAGGGCGTGAAGGCCCTGCAAGCGGCCCATCCCGATGTGCGGTGCTGGACGGCGGCCATCGACAGTCACCTGAACGATGTCGGATACATCATCCCGGGCCTGGGCGACGCGGGCGACAAGATCTTCGGGACCACGCAGGGCTGAACCTCAACCCAGCACCTCGCGCAGCGCCCGGCGCAGCAGCGCCAGCCCCTCGTCCATCTCGGCCGCGCTGATGTTCAGCGCCGGCATCAGTCGAATGAGGTGAGGGCGGGGCGCATTGAGCAGCAACCCTACCGGCTCCAGCGCCTGGGCGGCCGCCACCACCTCGCCCGCGACGTCTGACGGCAGCACCAGTGCCCGCAGCAGCCCGAGGCCGCGCTCGCCCAGCAAGCCGTGATCGCGCGCGACGGCCTGCAGCCCGACGGACAACTGCGCCGCACGCTCGCGCACACCGGCCAGGAACTCCTCGCGGCAGACCTCGTTGACCACGGCAAGCCCCACCGCCGCCATCAGCGGGTTGCCGCAGAAGGTGCCGCCCTGGTCGCCGGGCAGGAAGCAGTTGAACGCCTCCTTGCACAGCAAGGCCGCCAGCGGCACGCCGCCACCCAGGCCCTTGGCCAGCGTCATCACGTCGGGTTCGATGCCGAAGTGCTCGTAGGCGAAGGCATGCCCGCAGCGACCGATGCCGGTCTGCACCTCGTCGGCGATCAGCAGCACGCCGCGTTCGGCCGTCAGCGCGCGCAGCTCGCGCACGAAGCCCGGGTCGGCCACAACGACGCCCGCCTCGCCCTGCACGAATTCGATCATCACGGCCGCCGTGAGTGGCGTTATTGCGCGCTCCACCGATGCGATGTCGTTGAGCCGCGCCTTCACGAAGCCGCCGGGCATGGGCGGGTAGATCTCGCCCCAGCCCGGCTTGCCCGAAGCGCTCATCATCGCCAGCGTGCGGCCGTGGAAAGCCTGCTCGAAGCCGATGATCTCCTGAGCGCCGTTCCGCATGCGGCTGCCCCAGCGCCGCGCGAGCTTCACCGCCCCTTCATTGGCCTCGGCGCCCGAACTGGCGAGGAAGACACGGTCGAAGCAGCTTGAATCCACGAGGCGCCCGGCCAGGTCCAGCAGCGGGCGGTTGTAGTAGGCGGGGCTGGGGTTCAGCAGCCGCTGCGACTGCGCCAGCAGGGCCTGCGTGATGAGAGCCGGGCTGTGGCCCAGGCTGTTGACGGCCCAGCCCTGCACGAGGTCGAGGTGGCGCTTGCCGCCCTCGTCGGTCAGCCAGGCGCCCTGGCCCGAGACGAAAACCGTGTCGGGGCGGCGGGTGATGGTGATGAGGTCGTGTCCGGGGTCGGTCATGGTGGGTGCTTCGTGGTCCATGGCCAGCAGTTTGTGTGGGTTGGCCCATGGCCGCCATGACGCAGTTCCCACCTTTCCTGCCATCATGTCGGCATGACCTGCCGCATCGCCTTCGTGCTCTTCCCGGGCTTCCAGCAGTTCGACCTGGCCGGGCCTATGGCGGTGTTCGAGCTCGCCCGCCTGGCGCGGCCGGGCAGCTACGACTGGCGGCTGGTGGCGAGTGCGCCGCCTGCCGTGCACAGTTCGGCCGGCGTGGCCTGGCCGGTGCAGGGGCTGCCGCGCCATCTGGGAGATCTCGACCTGGTCATGGTGATCGGCGGCGATGGCGTGGACGCCGCCTGCCTCGACAGCCGCCTCATTGCCTGGCTGCGCAGGGCCAGCCGCTCGGGCGCTCGCGTAGCCAGCATCTGCAGCGGCAGCCTCGTGCTGGCCGCCGCCGGCCTGCTGGATGAGCGCACGGCCACGACGCATTGGTCACGCAGCCGGCAGTTCGCCAGCGACTTTCCCGCCGTGCGCCTGCAGCCCGACCGCATCTACGTCCGCGAGCCCGCAGTCCGCCAGCTTGGCCTGCCGGAACTCTGGACGAGCGCCGGCATGACCGCCGGCATCGACCTCTGCCTGGCACTGCTGGCCCACGATCATGGCGAAGACCTCGCGCGGGAGGCCGCACGCCAGCTCGTCGTGGAGCGGCGGCGGCCCGGCGGGCAGTCGCAGTTCTCGCCGCTGCTGGACCTGCAGCGCCCCGACGGCCGTTTCGGCGCGCTGCTGGACGAGGTGCGGCGCGACCTGAAGCGCGATCACCGCGTGGACGAGTTGGCCGCCAGGGCCTGCATGAGCCCACGGCATTTCGCGCGCTGTTTTCACGCCGAGACGGGCGCCACGCCCGCGCAGGCGGTCGAGCGCCTGCGCGTGGAAGCGGCGCGCGCGGCGTTGGAGGGCGGATCGACGTCGGTGCTGCGGGTGGCGCTGGAATGCGGCTTCGGCAGTACCGAGCGCATGCGGCGCGCCTTCCTGCGGCTGCTGGGCCGCCCGCCGGCGGCGTTTCGGCCGGGTGGCGTCGGCGCAGGGTGAACTTTCACCAACGCGGGGTTGATCCCCGCGGTCGCTGCCTTGCGTCAGTACAGGCAGGCAAGCCATCTCGGCGAGCCATCGACCTGATCCAACGGACTCAAGGAGCCCATCATGGCCACGCTTTCCACCCCCACCATCACCCTCGGCGCCGTCAATGGCAGCAAGCGCGACGTGACCGTCGCCGGCACGATGACCTTCGACGCGAGCGATGTCGGCCGCACTTATCGGCTGGAGATCGAGCTTTTTGGCGAAGACCTCGCCGGCGACCATCTGCCCTCCGGCGACGGCGGTGCCGACGACCTGATCAGCACCTTCACCTGGCTGGCCGGCGGCCTGCTGCTGCGCCCCTACAAGGCCGTCTCGGTGCTGGCCGCGGGCAGCGTCAACTACTCCGAGAAGCGCGCCATCGACACCGCCAAGCTCGACGAGGACGCCGGCACCGAGATCGTCGGCTGGGCCGACATCCACACGCCCATCATCATGCCGCGCTCCGACGAGGTCTATGCGCAGGTGACGCTGGGCATGTCCCCCGTCAGCAAGCGCTCCGTGACCACGCAGGCGGGCCTGGGCGTCTGAGAACTCAGACGAGACCCAGCGCGCCCAGCACGCCACCGCCGAGCACCATCCAGACGAGGCCCAGCCTCGTCCTCAGCGTCAGCAGCACGGTGACGGCAATCATCGCCAGCGTGCTCCAGCGGTGCTCGTCGGCGCGCAGGAAAGGCAGGGCCAGCAGCCAGCCCGTGGCGATGATCAGCCCCAGCGTCAGCGGCATCATGCCGGCCGAGAAGGCGCGCAGCACGATGTGCTCGCGGTTGGCGCGCGCCCAGCGCGTGGCCGTCACGGTCAGCACGCTGGACGGCAGCATGATGCCGGCCATCGCAGCCGCCGCGCCCGTCAGGCCGGCCACGTTGTAGCCCAGCACCGCGACGAACAGGATGTTGGGACCTGGCGCCGCCTGTGCCAGGGCGATGGACGACGTGAAGTCGGTATCGCTGAGCCAGCCGGTCTTGTCGACCAGGTAGCGGTGCATTTCGGGCACCGTCGTGATGGCGCCGCCGATGGACAGCAGCGACAGCGTCAGGAAATGCAGGAAGAGGCCGAGAAGATCGACGGGCGTTGTCATGGCCGTGTTCTCCACCAGGCCAGGAACATGCCGCCGCCGCCTAGCAGCGCCAGCACATTGACCAGCGGCCAGCGCAGCAGCCCGATCAGCACGAAAGCCGTCAAGGCCAGGCCCAGGGCGAGCGGCCGGCCCAACGGGCTCTTCTTGAGTGCCGGCAGCAGCTTGATGCCGGTGGCCAGGATCAGTCCGGCCGACACCGCGCCCATGCCGCGCAGCGCATTGATGGCCATGGGGTGGCGGGCCAGCTGGCCAAAGGCGGCAGCCAGGGCCAGCACGATGATCGCGGGCGCCACCAGCATGCCGGCCAGCGCCACGACGGCGCCTCGCAGGCCGAAGAAGCGGTCGCCGATCATCATGGACAGGTTGACCACATTGGGCCCGGGTAGCACTTGGGCGATGGCCAGGGTCTCGACGAACTCCTCCTTGCTCATCCAGTGATGGTGCTCGACCAGTTCGCGCTGGGCTATCGCCAGCACGCCGCCAAAGCCCTGCAGGGCCAGCCTTGAGAACGCCAGGAAGAGTTCGGTCAGGGATTCGGGACGGTTCAAGGCCGCTTCCTCGGCGCTGGACTTCAGCGCAGGACCTTCAGCGCGTCCGGGTTGACGATATTCGTCGGCTGCTGATTGATGAAGTTCAGCACGTTGTCGAAAGCCGCGTCGAAATAGAGCTCGTAGCTGTCTTGCTCCACATAGCCGATGTGCGGCGTGCAGACGGCGTTCTCCAGCCGCAGCAGCGGGTGGCCTTGCAGGATGGGTTCGCTCTCGAACACGTCGATGGCGGCCATGCCGGGCCGGCCGCGGTTCAGTGCCGACACCAGCGCGCCCTCGACGGCCAGTTCGGCCCGTGAGGTGTTGACGAACAGCGCCGTCGGTTTCATCCGGGCCAGGTCTTCGGATGTGACGATGCCGCGCGTGGCGTCGCACAGGCGCAGGTGCACGGACAGCACGTCGGCCTCGGCGAAGAAGGCCTCGCGGCTGGGGGCGGCCTGGTAGCCATCGGCCTCAGCGCGCAGGCGCGAGGCCTCGCTGCCCCAGACCATGACCTTCATGCCGAAGGCGCGTCCATAGCCGGCCACGAGCTGGCCGATCTTGCCGTAGCCCCAGATGCCCAGCGTCTTGCCGCGCAGCACCATGCCGACCCCGAAATTGGCCGGCATGGACGCAGCCTTCAGCCCGGCCTGCTGCCAGGCGCCATGTTTCAGGTTGCCGATGTATTGCGGCAACCGTCTCATGGAGGCCATGATCAGCGCCCAGGTCAGCTCGGCCGGCGCCACCGGGCTGCCGACGCCCTCGGCCACGGCAATTCCTAAGCGCGTGCAGGCCTCGACGTCGATGTGGCTGCCGACACGGCCGGTCTGGGAGATCAGCTTGAGTTTTGGGAGCTTCTCGAGCAACTGGCGCGGGAAGGTCGTGCGCTCGCGGACCAGGACCAGCACCTCGGCATCGCGCAGCCGCACGGACAGCTGGCCGATGCCCTTGACCGTGTTGGTGAAGACCTTGGCGTTGAGGGGCTCCAACTTCGCCGCGCAGCGCAGCTTGCGCACGGCGTCTTGGTAGTCGTCCAGGATGATCACGTTCATAGCTGCAGGGGATTGTGCACGGTGCTCAGCAGGGGTCAGGGTTGCATGGCTACCATCGCTTTCCCTCAAGGAGACACCCGATGACCCCGATTTCCATGCACGCCGCCAGCGCGCCGGCATTCGCCAAGATGCTGGGCAATATGCTGACCTGGCTGGAGGCCGCCAAGGCCCATGCCGAAACCAGGAAGTTCTCGACCGACGTCTACCTGACGTTGCGCCTGGCGCCCGACATGCTGCCCTTCACCAAGCAGATCCAGATCGCCAGCGATGCCGCCAAGGGCTGCGTGGCCCGCCTGGGCGGCCAGGAGATCCCCAAGTACGAGGACAACGAAGCCACGCTGGACGAGCTGGCCGAGCGCATCAAGAAGACCCGCGACTTCGTGCTGTCCGTGCCCGCCGAGGCCTTCGCCGGCAGTGAGGAGCGCGAGATCGTCATCCCGCGCCGCAGCGGTGACCCGCTGAAGTTCGATGGCTCGACCTATCTGCGGCATTTCGCCCTGCCCAACTTCTATTTCCACGCGACAACCACTTACGCGCTGTTGCGCCATGCCGGCGTGCCGCTGGGCAAGTCGGACTATTTGGGTGGCTGAGCGGGGACCGAAGACAGGCCACTACGGCCTGTCTGACGCCTCGCGAAGGCCCTGCCGCCTGCCCGCGGCGGGGCATGATTCCCCAGTTTGAGGTGCCCGGGGCGGGAAATGCTGCGCAATCCGCAGCCTATTCCCCGCGCCCAACCTGGCGGCGCGGCTTGAAAATCGGCGGAACATCCGATCACACCGCCCGCCGCATGGACATGTCGACGCCTCCCGCTGCCCCGCCCCAAGGTATTGCCCTTCTCGAGCAATGGCTTGGCTTGGCCCGCAGCGGCCAATGGCCTTTGCCCCAGGTCATGGAGGCCGCCTCGCGCCTGCAGGCGGCCGGCGCCCTGGACGCGGCCGCGCTGCTCTACCAGAACTGGGTCGGCGCCACCGCGTCGCCGCTGCGTCATGTGGCCTGTTTCAACTGGGGTGCCGTCCTGGGCGAACTGCGCCGCCATGAAGAGGCGGAGACCGTCTACCGCATGGCGCTCGAACAGGCACCGGCCTTCGCCCAGGCGCGCCTGAACCTCGGCCACCAGTTGGAGCACCAGGGGCGCATGGAAGAGGCGCTGGCCGAATGGCGCACCGTCTATGACAACGAGGCGCCCGACGCGCTGGGCACTGACCCGCTGAGCCTGCGCCTGCACGCCTTCAACAACGCCGCCCGCCTGCTGGAGCAGGAAAAGCGCTATGACGAGTCCGAGGCGCTGATGCGCCGCTCGCTGGAGCTGGACCCGCGCCAGAGCGACGTGGCCCAGCATTACGTGCACATCCGCCAGAAGCAATGCGCCTGGCCGGTCTACCAGACCTTTGGCGACGTCACGCACAACCACCTCTTGATGAGCACCTCGCTGCTCGGCATGCTGGACGAGAGCGATGACCCGGCCCTGCAACTGCTGACCGCCCAGCGCTTCGTGCTGGAAAAGGTCACCAAGGTCACCGAGCCACCGCTGCACAAGGGCCGCAAGCGCGAAGGCAAGATCAAGATCGGCTATCTGTCGGGCGATCTGCACATGCATGCCGTCGGCCTGTTGACGGCCGAGCTGTACGAGCTGCACGACAAGAGCAAGTTCGAGATCCACGCCTTCAGCTGGAGCCGCGAGGACGGCACGCCGCTGCGCGCCCGCATCAAGGGGGCGATGGACAGCTACACGCCGCTGCACGGCGTGCCTGACCGCCGCGCCGCAGAGATGATTGCTGAGGCTGGCATCGATGTGCTCGTCGACCTGCAGGGGCTGACCAGCGGCGCGCGCCCCGGCATCCTGGCCTATCGCGGCGCGCCCATCCAGGTCAGCTACCTGGGCCTGCCGGCCACCTCGGCCCTGCCGGGTGTGGACTGGATCCTGGCCGACCGCTTCGTGATGCCGCCGGAGTCGCTGCCGTATCACACTGAAAAACCCATCTACCTGCCGCACTGCTACCAGGTCAGCGACCGTACGCGCGCCGCCAACCCGGCGCCAACGCGCGCCGAGATGGGGTTGCCGGAGGACGGTTTCGTCTTCTGCGCCTTCAACAACAACCACAAGATGAGCGAGCAGGTCTGGCGCTGCTGGATGCACGTGCTGCGCCAGGTGCCCAAGAGCGTGCTGTGGCTGCTGGCCGACAACCCGTTTGCCAAGGCCAACCTGCAGCGCGTTGCGGCCGAGGAGGGCATCGCCCCCGAGCGCCTCGTCTTTGCCGGGCGCGCCCAGCCGGCCGACTACCTGGCCCGATTCACGCTGGCCGACCTGTTTCTGGACACCTTTCCCTACAACGCCGGCACGACGGCCAGCGACTGCCTGTGGATGGGCACGCCCATCCTGACCCGCTCGGGCCGTACCTACATCTCGCGCATGGCCGGCAGCCTGCTGACGGCCGTCGGCCTGCCCGACCTGATCACGACGACGATCGAGGAATACGAGCAGCGTGCCGTACAGATCGGCAACCAGCCGGCCCGCGCAGCTTCTTACAAGCGTTACCTGGCGGAGCACGGCCGCAGCTCGCCGCTGTTTGACATCCCGGCCATCGTGCGCGATATAGAGCAAGAGTTCGAGCGGCTTGCGCTCGATGCGAGGCAGAAGGCCTAAATGCCGCGTCAGCACGACCCCTTCTTTGACGGCCAGCCGCAGGCGCCGGGCTTGCGCCTGGCCGCCAATGGCGAGCCGGCGCCGCCACCGGACCCGCTGGAGAACCTGAGCAACCAGCCTGCCGGTGACCCGCTGTTGCAGGCCCTGGCCTGGCTGACGCGCCACCACGGCAAGCCGCGCTCGCCCGAGTCGCTGCGCGCTGGCGCGCCGGTGGAAGGGGTTCTCGCGCCCGACGGCGCCATCCGCGTCATGCGCGAGGCGGGCTACAACGCCGGCCTGCTGCGCAAGAGCATCGACGACATCCATGCCCTGCTGCTGCCTGCGGTGCTGCTGCTCAACGGCGGCGACGCCTGCGTGCTGGTGCGCCGCCTGGATGACCCGGCCGCGGTGGCCGCGGGCGCCTGCCGCTATGAAGTGGTCTTCCCCGGCCCCGAAGCCGCCGCCGTGCCGGCCACGACCGCCGAACTGGAGCCCGAGTACAGCGGCTTCATGCTGGCCGTGTCGCCGCAGGAGACCGCCTCGGCCCCGCGCTCGGAGGCGCCGCTGCTGAAGCTGGCCGACAAGGGCCTGGAATCGCATTGGCTGTGGGGCACGCTGAAGCGCTTCACGCCCTATTACCGCGCTTCCATGCTGGCGGCGCTGCTGTCCAACGTGCTGATGCTGGTGTCGGGCCTGGTGACCTCGGTCATCTATGACAAGGTCATTCCCCATCAAGCCATGGTCACGCTGTGGACTCTGGCCGTGGGCGCCTCGGTGGCCCTGGTCTTCGACCTGTTCGCGCGCCAGCTGCGCTCCCACCTCATCGACCTGGCCGGCCGCAAGGCCGACCTCGTCATCGGCGCCAAGCTCTACCGCCAGACCCTCGGGGTGCGCATGGAGCACAAGCCGGCTTCCGCCGGCGCCTATGCCGCCCATCTGGCCCAGGTGGAAATGGTGCGGGAGTTCTTCACCGGCGCCACGCTGTCGGCCCTGTCGGACCTGCCCTTCCTGGTCATCTTCATCGGCATGACCTTCGTCATCGGCGGGCCGCTGGGCTGGGTGCTGGTGCTGGCCGTGCCGCTCATCATGGGCCTGTCCTGGGCCATCCAGGGGGCGCTGCGCAAGGCCATGAGCACCAATATGCAGGAGACTGCCGACCTGCACGGAACCCTGGTCGAGTCCCTCGAGGGCCTGGAAGACCTGAAGACGTCGGGCGCCGAGGGCCGCTTCGTGCGCCGCTACGAGCGCACGACGGCCATCGTGGCCGACACGGCCCTGACCTCGCGCGCGCTGTCGAGCTGGAGCATGAACCTGTCCAGCACGCTGCAGCAGGCGGTCAACCTCATCATCCTCATCTGGGGCGTTTACCTGATCCATGACGGCGTCATCTCCGCCGGCGCGCTGATCGGCTCAGTGATGTTCGCCAGCCGCGCCATCGCGCCGCTGGGCAGCCTCGTCAGCCTGGCCACGCGCTACCAGGGTGCTCGCGCCGCCATGATGGCGCTCAACCAGATGATGAATGCGCCGGTCGAGCGTGACAGCAGCCGCAACTACGTGCCGCTGTCCCAGGTCACCGGCAAGGTCGGTCTGCACGACGTCGGCTTCAGCTACCCGCCCCAACCGCAGCACGGCCAGCAGCAGGCGGCCAGCGAGTCGGCGGCGCCCAAGGTGCTGCGCAACGTGACCATGCGCCTGGAGGCCGGCGAGCGCGTCGCCATCCTGGGCCGCATCGGCAGCGGCAAATCCACCATCCTGCGCATGCTCGGCGGCCTCTACCAGCCCACCGAAGGCATGGTCGAGGTCGATGGCATCGATTTGCGCCAGGTCGACCCGGCCGAGTACCGGGCCCGGGTCGGCTTCGTCAGCCAGGAGCCGCGCCTGTTCGTCGGCACATTGCGCGACAACGTGCTGATGGGCCGCGCCCACCTGGACGCGGGCCGCCTCGTCGAGGTGGCCAAGCTGACCGGCCTGGACCGCGTCGTCTCCGGCCATCCGATGGGCTGGGACCTGCCGGTCGGCGAAATGGGCCAGCTGCTGTCCGGCGGCCAGCGCCAGCTCGTGGCCCTGGCCCGGGCCCTGGTCACCAAGCCGCAGATCCTGTTGATGGACGAGCCCACCAGCTCGATGGACGCGCAAAGCGAGATGGCTTTCCTGCGCCAGCTGCGTGACGCAGCCGGCACGGCCACGCTCGTCGTCGTGACCCACCGCCCGGCCGTGCTGGAGCTGGTGCAGCGCATCGCCGTCGTCGATGGCGGCCGTGTCGTCATGGACGGCCCGCGCGACCAGGTGCTGGCGGCGCTGTCCGGCGTGCGCCCGGCCGCGCCCGCGCAGGGCGGCGAGGGCGTACACATGCATCCGTCGGCCCAGCCCGTGCAGCGCAGCGCCAGCGTATGAAGCCCCCACGTTCGTTTCACTCACTGCCCCCCGAGGGGGTGGCAATGCCCTTCGGGCGGCCGAGCGGGCATAGCGTATGAGCGCCAAAGCCCTGAGCAAGGAAGAAGGCCTGTTCGTCAGTGCCCTTCATGCCGCCCAGATCGACGAGCCCCTGCCGCGCGCGACCTGGGCCCTGTACCTGCTGTGCGCCGTCGTCACGGTGGCCATCACCTGGTCGGCCCTGGCCAAGGTGGACGAGATCACCCGCAGCGACGGCCGCATCGTGCCCGATGGGCGCGAGCAGGTCATCGCCAGCCTGGACGCCGGCATCCTGCGCGAACTCAAGGTGCGCGAAGGCCAGGAAGTGCAGGCCGGCGAGGACCTGGCCTTCCTCGACCCGACGCGCGTCGAAGCCCAGCAGAACGAAGGCCAGGCCAAGCTGCTGGCCCTGAAGGCGGCCGCGGCGCGCCTGGATGCCGAGGCCAATGGCCGCGTCAGCATCCACTGGCCCGCCGGCATCGACCCCAAGGCCCGCTATGCCCAGGGCGAGGCCGAATCCTTCGACGCCCGCAAGCGCCTGCTGGACGAGGCGGTCGGCGCCATCAACCGCAGCCTCGGGCTGATCTCCAAGGAGCTCAAGCTCGCCCAGGACATGTCCCGCAGCGGCCTGATGAGCGACGTGGAGGTCATGCGGCTGAACCGCCAGGTCAACGAGATCCAGCAGCAGCGCACCGAGCGCCTGTCGCGCTACCGCCAGGAAGCCAGCCAGGAACTGGTGCGCGTGCAAAGCGAAATGGCCCAGATGGACGAGCAGATGGTGGTGCGCCAGGACGCGCTGACGCGCACCGTGCTGAAGTCGCCCGTGCATGGGGTCGTCAAAAGCATCAAGTCCGGCACCGTCGGTGGCGTCATTGCCAGCGGCGCACCCATCCTGGAAATCTCGCCCATCGGTCCCAAGGTGCTGGTGGAGGCGCGCATCAAGCCCAAGGACATCGGCTTCATCCGCCTGGGCCAGACGGCCGAGGTCAAGCTGGCCGGCTATGACTTCAACACCTATGGCGGCCTGGAAGGCAAGGTCACCTACATGAGCCCCGACGCCGTCACCGAGGGCGACAAGAGCGGCGAAGGCCATTACCGCGTCATCGTCACGTCCGAGCGCAACAACCTCAAGTACAAGGGCGAGAAGCTGCCCGTCATCCCGGGCATGACGTCGCAGGTGGAGATCAAGACCGGCGAGCGTTCGGTGCTGAGCTACCTGCTGCGGCCGATGATGAAGTCGCAGGAAGCGCTGCGCGAGCGGTAAAGCTGCCCCTCGCCCAGTCTCGCCTGCTGAACGCGGCGAGCTTGGTCGGTCCCCCGGGGGGACGGCGATGCTTGCCGGATCAACCGGCAAGCACATCGCCAAGAGGGCCGGCTTGGGAGCGGCCCGGCGCTCGGCCCGCAAGACAACGTAGCTAGCGCTGAACAAGGGCAGGTGCGGGCCCGCTTTTCCGGGCTTCAGGGGAGGGGGGCGGATGGTCTAGTGATAGGGCCATGCTGTACTCGCTCCGCCCCCTCATCGTTCTCGGCTTCGCCGCCTTCGGTTCACTCGCGCTGGCGCAGACGCGCCCGCCCAAGACTGTTGCGCCGCCGCCGGCGGTCGAGGTGCCTGCGTCCCAAGGCCGCTGCAACGAGGACGACGCCGGCCTGTCGCGCCTGGGCCGCGACATGAGCGCCCTCGAAACCCAGACCGGCGACCCGCGCGCCGCGCTGCAAACACTGATCAACGCAACGCTGTCGCGCAGCAAGGCCCTGGGCGCCGTGCGCCTGCTGGCCGATGCCGCCCGATCGGACGTCGAAGAGACGCGTGCACTGGGCCTGCCGACGGCCAACCTCACCATCAGCACCAACGGCGTGTACCAGAACGTCGGCGGCGTGACCGTCGGCCGGGGTGGCCAAGCCGGTGCAACGCTCTCGGCCGGCATGCCGGTCTGGGACTCCGGCCGCGTCGCCAAGCTGACCGACTGGCGCAAGGAGCTCGCCGAAGTCGCAGCCCAAGGCCAGCGCAGCGCCGAGGAGCAGTTGTCGCTGAACGTCGTCACGCTGGCGCTGGACCGCAGCCGCTATGTGCTGCAGGGCCAGGTCTACACGCAATACGTGCGCAAGATGGCCTGCCTGGTCGACGCGCTGGAGATCATCACCAAGGCCGACCGCGGCCGCGCCAGCGAGCTGGTGCAGGCGCAGAAGAGCCTGCAGCAGGCCGACCTGTCGCTGGAGCAGACCATGTCGGCCCTGCGCCAGACGGAGGTGCGCATGAAGCGCCTGGTGGGCGAGCCCCTGCCGCCCAGCATCGGCATGACGGCCCAGCTGTCCGTGATGCCCGACCTGGAGCAGATGCAGAGCGACATCCTGCTCGGCGCTGACGTCGCCCAGGCCGAGGCCCAGGCGCGCTCGCAGCGCAGCTTTGCCGAGTCCGTCATTGCGGGCCAGAAACCGACGGTCAACCTGACCGGCAGCGCCAGCGCGATGTTCCGCAGCGGCCCCGGCGAGTCGCGCTCCAACGACGTTGGCGCCGGCGTGTCCGTCACCATCCCCATCCTCCAGCCCGGCGCCCACGCCCAGGCCAGTGCCGCCGTGCAGCGCTACCGGGCCACCGTGCTGCAGCGCGACGAGGCCATCGAGGCCAAGCGCTACCGCCTCTTGGAGATGAACGAGGTCGGCACTTCCACGCTGGATCGCGCCCGGCGCATCGTCGAGATCCTGCGCAACAGCGACCGCGTGCGCGCGTCGACGCTGCAGCAGTGGCAGCAGCTCGGCCGCCGCTCGCTGTTCGACGTGATGGCCGCCGAGGGCGACTACTACTCGATGCGGGTCGCCCATGTGAACGCGATGTTCGACGCGCAGCAGATCGTCGCGCTGATCTGGAGCATGGGCCGCGGCGTGGCGGCGCCCTTGCGCTGACGCGGCCGAGGGATACTGAACAGTCCAAGCATGGGAGATCAATCGATGATGGATGGCAGCGGCGCTTTTGTGCACTCGCACGCCCTGGTCGAGTCCACGCAGATCGGGCCGCGTACGCGCGTCTGGGCCTTCGCCCATATCCTGCCCGGCGCCCGCATCGGCGCCGATTGCAACGTCTGCGACCACGTCTTCATCGAGAACGAGGTGGCGGTTGGCGACCGGGTGACCGTCAAGTGCGGGGTCTATCTGTGGGACGGCATCACGCTGGAGGATGACGTCTTCGTCGGCGCCAACGCTGCCTTCAGCAACGACCCCGCGCCGCGCAGCCGCAGGAAGCCCACGGAGTTCCTCAAGACCCGCGTTCGCGCGGGTGCCAGCATCGGCGCCAATGCCACCATCCAGGCCGGCCTGACCATCGGCCCGGGGGCGCTGGTGACGGACGGTGCCGTCGTCACCCGCGACGTGCCGCCGCGAGCCATCGTCGCCGGCAACCCGGCCCACATCGTCGGCTACCTCGACACGCCCGAGGTCCAGGTCAGCGGCCCCGCCATCTCGGCGCATCGGCTCGGCGACGCATTGCCCGCCCTGCAGGCGCGCGGTGCACGGTTGCATGCGCTGCCCAAGATCGTCGACCTGCGCGGTGCGCTGAGCTTCGGCGAGATCGACGCCCACCTGCCGTTCACGCCGCGGCGCTTCTTCATCGTCTACGACGTGCCCAATGAGGAGGTACGCGGCGAGCACGCACACCGGGCCTGCCATCAGTTCCTCATCTGCGTGAAAGGCAGCTGCACCATCGTGCTGGACGATGGCGAGCACCGCGACGAGCTGCGCCTGGACAGCCCCAAGGTCGGGCTGCACATCCCGCCCATGGTCTGGGGCATCCAGTACCGCTTCTCGCCCGATGCCGTGCTGCTGGTGCTGGCCTCGGACACCTACGACGCGGGCGACTACATCCGCGACTACGACGACTTCCTTGCCGCCGTCGGCAATGCGCCCGCATGAAGCTGCCCTTTCTTGACCTGCAACCCACCTATGCCGCCTCGCGCGCGGCCATTGACGCGGCGCTCAGCCGCGTGGCCGGCAGCGGCTGGTTCATCCTCGGCCGCGAGCTGGAAGCCTTCGAGTCGCAGTGGGCGGCCTATTGCGGCGCGGCCCATGCCGTGGGCCTGGGCAACGGCCTGGATGCCCTGCACCTGGGCCTGCTGGCGCTCGGCGTGGGGGAGGGCGACGAGGTCATCGTGCCGGCCAACACCTACATCGCCACCTGGCTGGCCGTCAGCCAGTGCGGCGCCACGCCCGTGCCCGTCGAACCCGACCTGCGCACCTACAACATCGACCCGGCACGCATCGAGGCGGCCATCACGCCGCGCACCCGCGCCATCCTGCCTGTGCACCTCTACGGCCAGCCGGCCGACATGGACGCCATCAACGCCATCGCCAGCAAGCACGGCCTGCGCGTGCTGGACGACTGCGCCCAGGCCCACGGCGCGCGCTGGGGCGGCCGCGTCGTCGGCAGCCAGGCTGATGCCTCGGCCTGGAGCTTCTACCCCGGCAAGAACCTCGGTGCCATGGGCGACGGCGGCGGCCTCACGACCAACGACCCCGCCGTGGCCGACCGCGTTCGCGTGCTGCGCAACTATGGCTCTCGGGTCAAGTACCACAACGAGGTCAAGGGCCTGAATTCGCGCCTGGACGAGATGCAGGCCGCCGTGCTGGCGGCCAAGCTGCCCGACCTGGACGCGCTCACCCAGCAGCGCCGGCATATCGCTGCGAGGCTGCTGGACGGCCTCGCCGGCGCCAACCTCGTGCTGCCCTTCGTGCCCGAGCCGGCCGAGCCGGCCTGGCACCTGTTCGTCATCCGGCATCCCGAGCGCGATCGCCTGCAGCAGGCCCTGGCCGAGCGCGGCATCGGCACGCTGATCCACTATCCCGTGCCACCGCATCTGCAGCCGGCCTATGCCGAACTGGGCATGGCCGCCGGCAGCCTGCCGCTGACCGAGCAGATCCACCGCGAAGTGCTGAGCCTGCCCCTGTGGCCCGGCATGCCCGACGCCCAGGTGGACCAGCTGATCGGCACCGTACGGGCGCTGACCTGAGCAAAGGAGCCGCCATGCCGATCACTTTGGTCAAGCCCGCCCGCGTGCTGGGCAAGAGCATCGTCCTGCGTGACGCCACGGTGGATGACGCCGAGTTCATCGTCGGCCTGCGTACCGATCCGGTCAAAGGCCAGTACCTCTCCAAGACCTCGTCCGACGTGGCCGCGCAGCGCGCCTGGCTGCAGGCCTATGCCGGCGATGACAGCCAGGTCTACTTCATCATCGAGGACCACGCCGGCACCCGGCACGGCACCGTGCGGCTGTATGACCCGCAGGGCGACTCCTTTTCCTGGGGTTCCTGGATCCTGGCCGACGACCGCCCCAGCGGTTTCGCGGTGGAGTCGGCGCTGATGGTCTACCGCTATGCCCTGAGCCTGGGCTTCACCGCCTCGCACTTCAGCGTGAGGTTGGGCAACGAGTCGGTCTGGAAATTCCACGAACGCTTCGGCGCCGTGCGCACACGGGAGGAGGGCGAGGACTACTTCTACGCCATCTCCCGCGAGGCCATGGAGGCCTCATTCGAGAAGTACAGGAAATACCTGCCCGACGGCATCGCCGTCATCGCGCGCTGACCCACCGGTCCCTCAATGACTCAATACCTGAACCTGGTGCAGCGCCTGGATGGCCTGCAGGCCGCGGGCGACTGGCCGGCGATGTTGATGGAACTCAGCAACACCGTCATCGCGCTGCTGAATGACCCGCGGGCCAAGGGCCTGGTCTTCGGCTCCGCCGAGATGGACCGCTTCTGCCTGGCAGCGGGCGCCCTGGCCGCGCGCCAGCTCAACCTGGCAACCCCCGAGAGCTATCACGACCACCTCGCCGTGCACGTGGCCACCGAGCTGTACGACGGCCAGGGCGGCCACTCGCTCGCGCTGAAGGACGTCATCCGCGCCCGGCCCGACCTCACCCATGTCGTGGTGGTGACCAATCTGCATGAGCGCGAGTTGCCCCTGCAGAACTTCCTGGCCGACCTGCCGCCCACGGTGCAGATGCTGCTGGCGCCGCCCATGCAGCTGCGCGACAAGCTCCAGTGGCTGCACCTGCAGCTCGCCACGCTCAAGCCCGGGCTGTTGACGCTGTTCCATCACCACTACGACGTGGCCGCGGTCGCGGCCGCGCAGCCGGGCGTGGCGCGCGAGATCGCCTATTTCCACCATGCCGACCACGACATGGCCCTGGGCGTCTACCTGCCGCATGCGCTGCATGTGGACTGCACCAACCTGTCCTTCCACAAATGCCAGCACTTTCTGGGCGTGCACCACGCGGTCTACTGGCCGCTGACCGCGCCTGACCAGGGCGCTCGCGCGGGGCATGCCTTCATGGCCGGTGGCGAGTTGCGCACCTGCTCACACGGCTCGGCGGGCAAGTTCATCGCCCCGGCGCGCTACGACTACCTGGACGTCATCCTGCGCCGCCTGGCCGAGGTGGGGGGCACGCATCTGCACATCGGCATGCTGCCCGGCCCCGTCATCGACGCTTTTAGGGACCGTCTGGCTGGCGCCGGCGTTGACCCGGCGCGCTTCCAATACCAGCCGCCGGTGCGCAGCCTCTGGAACCATCTGCGCGACGGCGATGTCGACCTGTGCATCTCGTCCTTTCCCTTCCAGGGGGCCAAAGGCCTGGTCGAAACCCAGGGCGCGGGCCTGCCGGTGCTGATCCAGCAGAGCACGCTGTCCAAGCACCACTCCACGCGCGATCTCATCTACGAGGAAGCACTGTGGTGGGAAACGCCAGACGACTTCATCCGCGTGCTGGCCGCGCAGACGCCCGAATCCCTGGCCGAGCAGGCCCAGGCCTCGCGCCGCTTCTACGAGCAATGGCACCACCCGCGCGAGCTGGCCTATGCGCTCAACAACGCCCGCCGCACGGCTCCCTGCCCACCGGTGCGCAACCCGCCTTGCGACACGCTGGCCCTCTACCTTCGCTAGCCCTCGTGATCGACCTCGTCTGCGCCACCCGCTGCACGCCCGATGAGTTCTGGGGCAAGTCCGCCCTGGGCCTGTCGCTGCGCCGCATGGCCCATGACGACCGCTTGCTGCCCCGCGTCTATTTCGAGAACAGCCGCGGCCTGCCCATCCTCTACAACGAGCGCATCGCTGCGGCCGACGCGGCGCCAGTCTTGGCCTTCATCCACGACGATGTCTGGCTGGATGACTACTTCTTCTACGAGCATGTGATGGCGGCCCTGCACGCCTTCGATGTCATCGGCGTCGCCGGCAACAAGCGCCGCGCGCCGATGCAGCCGTCCTGGGCCTTCCCGACCACCAAGTTCGAATGGGACGACCGCGCCAACCTCAGTGGCATCGTCTCCCACGGTACCGGCCCCTTCGGCCAGATCTCGGCCTTCGGGCCTGTGCCGGCGGAATGCGAACTGCTGGATGGCGTGCTGCTTGCCGCCAGGCGCGACACGCTGCGTGCCAGGCAGGTGGGCTTTGACGAGCGCTTTGACTTCCACTTCTACGACATGGACTTCTGCCGCAGCGCCCGCACCGCCGGCCTGCGCCTGGCCACCTGGCCGATCGCCATCACCCACCAGAGCGAGGGTGGCTTCGGCTCGAACGGCTGGATCGAGAACTACAAGAAGTACATCGGCAAGTGGGGCGAGTAGGCCCGCTCAGGCTTCGAGAGAGATCTCTCGACGGCCCGTGCCCCTGAGTCTGCGCGGCGAGCAGCCGAATTCGCGACGGAAGGCCTTGTTGAAATTTGACAGGTCGGCCCAGCCGGTGTCGTAGGCCACATCCGTCACCGGCCGGCGGGTGTCGCGCAGCAGGCTCAACGCATGCATCAGCCTCGTGCGCATCAGGTACTGGTGCGGCGTCACGCCGATGGACTGGCGAAACACGCGCAGCAGATGGAAAGGGCTGAGGCCGGCGACCTGGGCCACCTCATCAAGGGTCAGCGCCTCGGCGCTGCGTGTCTCGATGCAATGCGCTGCCGCGCGGGCACGCTCATCCTGTCGTGGCAAGGCGGCCGGGGCTTCGCCATCGATCAGGGCGCGATGCACCTGCGACACGATGGCCAGGGTGGCTTCCTCCAGCGCGAAACCCTCGTCGCCGCCGGTGTCCAGCCCCTGGAAGAGGGCGGCGACCCGCGGCAGCGGCGGCAGGCAGGCCCGTGAGAAGCGGTTCGCCGCCTTGGCGACACCGAGGGCGCCCAGCGTCTGCTCAAGCAGGTCGGGCGACAGCGACAGCACCGTGCAGTCGTCACCCGAGCCATCGCTGTCCTCGTGCGAGCAGGCATAGCCCTCGCCGACATTGCCCAGCATCAGCCAGCCGGCGTTGAGCAAGGCGCCACCCGCGCGGGTGCGGTAGGTGAACTGGCCGCGGTCCACCAGCGTGATCGAGAAGGCGGGGTGCTCCTCATCGGCGGCCCGCTCGCCCCGGCCGGCGTGGCACTGGCAATGCATCAGCCGCAGCCCGGCGCCGCGCTGCAGCGGGCGGTAGCGGCGCTCGGCCTCGGCCGGGGAGTGCGGGGGCAGGGACATCGGCGCATCGTAGGAGAGCGGATGTGCAGAAGCTGTCAGCAGGCATCGCAGTTTTTGCCAAGTTTTCTGCGGCGGGCTTCCCTAGGCTTCGTGCCATGAAAAACCTCCTCTCCTTCCTCTCTCGCTTCGCCTGGCTGGCCGCGTTCGCCACGGCACCCGCTCTGGCCGCCGACCACCTCGACACGCCCACCGTCATCGCCGACCCGGCTGCGGACATTGGCGATCTCTTCGCCTGGACCTCTGCTGACGGCAAGCGGCTCAATCTCGTCATGGACATCGTCGGCAAACGCTTTTCCGACCAGGTCCAGTATGTTTTCCACGTCGACAGCGGCCAGGCCCTGGGCCGCACCTCGGCCACCACCCGCCTGGTCTGCCAGTTCGACGCCGCGGGCGCCGCCAGTTGCTGGGCCGGCCGCGCCGATCGCCTGCAGGGCGACGTCAGCAGCCCACAGGGCCTGGCAGGTCGGGGCGGGCGCTTTCGCGTCTTCGCCGGCCTGCGCGACGACCCCTACTTCAACAACGTGCGCGGCACGCGCAGCGCCTTGAATGCCGCTGGTGCTGCCATCCAGGCTGGCCAGGCACCGCAGGACGCCAGCGGCTTTCGCCGCTTCGATGCCGAGACGCTCAAACGCATTCCCCAGTTGTGGGGCCAAACTCAGGGCGGCCCGGCGCGCAACTTCCTGGCGGGGTGGACGACCTCGGCCATCGTGGCCTCGGTCGACCTCGACCTCGTCAACACCGGCGGCCCGCTGCTGGCCGTGTGGGGCCGCAGCGAGCGCCGCCAGCTCGCGCCGGCCAATGAACCGCCGCCGCCGGGCGCGCCCATCGACCGCATGGGCCGCGCGCTGACCGGCAACGCCCTGCTGGCCACCGTCGGCGAGGAAGACATCGCCAACCTGCTGAAGGAGGCCTACAACCGCGCCGACCCCGCCGGCTGGCCAGGCTTTGCCACCGAGATCGGCCGCAACCTGGCGCTGTATGACAGCTTCGACGGCGTGGCCGGCAATCAGTGGCTGGCCGATGCGCAGGACGCGACGCCCGGTCGCTACAAGCGCTTGGCCGAGCTGCTGGCCGACGACCGCCTCTGGGTCGACAGCCGGCAGACGCGCTGCCTGCATTACCTCGCCGTCGAGCGCAGCGCCTTGGGGGCGCCGCCACTGGCGGACTGCGGTGGTCGCACGCCGCTGCAGAACGTCAATGCCGTGTTCCGCTCGCTGCTGATCCGCGGCACGCCAGATGTCGCCGACGACGGTGTCACGCAGGACGACCACGAGCACTCCACCACAGCTTTCCCCTTCCTGTCCGCGCCATGAACCGCAACACGCTTGTCGCCCTGGCTATTGCCGTTCTCTCAGGGTGCGCCGCGCCGCCAGCCACCACCACCCTGGGCAGCATCGCGCTGATCAATCTTGACGACCAGCTGCGGCGCCAAGCCGACGATCCAGCAGCGCTCGACCTGTGGCTGCTGCGCCTGCAGTTCCTGGCCGACTACCGTGTGCTGGACCGCGCTGCGGCCCTGACCGAGGCGAGGGCGGACAGTGCCGCCGACCGTTTGCAACGGGCCCGGGCCCGCATGGCCGCCCACCGCTTTGCCGACGCGCAAGCGGATCTCGATGCCGCTGGCGCCACGCCTGCCCAGCGTGCTGCGTTGCTGGTGGCCACTGGCCGTGCCGCAGAAGCCTTGCCCGCGTTGCACGCTGAGGCCGAGCGCCGGCCGGGCTTTCCCAGCCACTGCGCGCTGGCCCGCGGCGTGGCCGCCGTCGGTCGCCTGGAGGAGGCCGACCGCCTCTATGCCCTGGCCCTGCGCGAGCTGGACACGACCTTGCCCTTTCCAGCCGCCGCCGTTGCCTTCGCGCGCGGGATGATGTGGTCCGAGCAGGGCGGCGACCCGGCGCGCGGGGCGGCCTTCTACGCCGAGGCTCTGCGGTTGCTGCCCGACTACGCGGCGGCCGGCATCCACCTCGCCGAGATCGAGCTGGCGCGCGGCAATGAGGCCGCGGCAGAGGCCCGGCTGCTGCATGTCGTCATTCACACCGATGAGCCCGAGGCCATGGCACTGCTGGGAGCGCTGCATGCGCGCCAGGGCGAGGTGGCACGCGGCCAGGACGAGATCGATGGGGCGCGCCGCCGTTTTGAGGCGCTGCTGACCCGCCATCCAGCCGCCTTCGCCGACCATGCGGCCGAGTTCTACCTTGGCGCGGGCGGCGACCTGCAACGCGCCTGGATCTGGGCCCAGGCCAATCTGCGCGAACGCCCGACGCGGCGCGCCTACGAGCTGGCCATCCGCGCGGCCGAAGCGACGGGCCGCACGGGCGAGTCCCTTGCCCTGCGTCAGCAAATGAACGCCCGTCACGCACCGCGGGCCGCCTAGGCTCGAATGTCAACGAAGGAATTTACATGCTCAGGCTCTACGGCTTTTCCAAGGTCAACGCCGACGCGCGAGGCCACACCCGCGACCTGCGTGTGCTGTGGGCACTCGAAGAGATGCAACTGCCCTTCGAGATCGCCGGCATGGACCACCCGGCACATGACCTGAACACCGATGCCTATCGCCGGCTCAGCCCCTTCGAGCAGATCCCCGCCATCGACGACGACGGGCTGGTGCTGTCGGAATCTGCCGCCATCCTTGTCCACCTGGCAAAGAAGTCAGGCCAGCTGATTCCTGCCGGTGGCACCGCCGAGGCTCAGGTGCTGCGCTGGTGTTTTGCCGCGATGAACACGGTCGAGCCGCCGATGCTCGCTTTGATGGTGCTCGACTGGACAGCGGACGGCAGCTGCGGCAAGCACCGCGAGTTCCTGATGGGCTGGGTGCACCGGGTGTTGACGAGCCTCGAACGCTGGCTCGCCGGCCGCGAGTTCGTCGCGACCGAGGCATTCACCATCGCCGACATCCTGATGGCGCATGTGCTCGTTTCGGGCATCAAGGACCAGGCATTGATGGCACCCTATGCGGGCCTCGCGGTCTATCGGGACCGCTGCCTGGCCCGGCCCGCCTGGAAGCGGACCCAGGAGGCCTACTTCGCGCGGGTTGAGGCGGGGTAGAACCGCCGCCGGCAACGCTTGGGACCCGGCAACCTCGCTTGCGCCGGCATGATGGCTGACACTCCGCTTGAACCCGCTCGCCCAGGCGTGCGGCTCGGCCTCAACGCCACATATCAACCAGAGACACCCACTTGCGCCTCCAGTCCGTGCCCCTCCATGCTCGTGCCATTGCACTCACCGCGTCCATGCTGGCAAGCAGCGCCCTGGCGCAAACGCCCGCGGCGCATGGCACCACGCAGAAGAACGACCCCTTCGTCGCCCAGGCCGAAGCTGCCTATGTGAGCCATTTGGCGGCCGAGAAGGCGGGTGACGTGGCTCTCTACAAGCAGACCCGGGCCAAGGGCGCCATCGATGAGACGGTGGCCAACCTGCGCCAGCGCGGGGCCTCCGAAAAGGACTTGTCCGCCGCCCTGAAGCGCGGGGCGCCGTACTCCACGTCGCTGGACGGCTACCGCTTCCTCAAGGCCGACGGCGTGGGTGGCGCGGGGCGGCTGTTCTATCGCAAGGATTGGAAGAACGGCGACATGGAGATGGTGGACTTCCTGGGCTACGTCACCCGCTGGGAGGACGGTCGCTGGAAGGTGGACTGCGTCATCAACGCCACCGGTACCAAGCTGGGCATGGGCTCGGCCGGCAAGCTGCAGGAGCGCACGGTGGACGAGGTGACCGAGCATCGGTGCCTGGCGTTGAAGTGAGGCTGGGTCAGTCGGTGGATCGGCTGCTTCGCAGGGTGCTGCCGCTCATCGCCATCGATCGAACGCACGCTGACCGACAACAAGCGGTCGCTGACCTCACGACGAATGGCGCTGGCGCATCGGCGCCACCGAAGGCATCCAGACGGCGGCGCTGTTGGCGTTGACGGACCTGCGCACGCGCCGTGAAAGCGGCTCGCCCATGCCGCGACTGCTGCGTACGGCACTGTGGCCGCAATGGGAGCGCGGGCCGGCGAACGGCGGCTGGCATGCCGGCTGTCGCCATGATTCGTCCAAAGAAGCTTTGCACTGCTGACTGGCGGTATCGCCACCGTCCTGCTCGTTCGGGCCGCCCAGGGCGGCCTGGCCTGACGCCTTCAAGAAGCGACTGAGCGCGGGCCCAGGCGACTGCGAATCGCTTGCCCGTGCCTGTCACGCGCGTAGAACCTGAGCGGCCCGCTCAACTTCCATACAAACGTCACAGAGCCCGACCACGCCACTCGCAGTTTGCACTGCCAGACAAATAACCGGGTCCTGCCGGGCAATCGGTGAACGACGTAGATCCCTATGCTCCCTACGGAAACAACCGCTTGATTGACCGATGCGGCCAGCCGATTCCCGCCTGAGCCAGTGTCTTGCCAGTCAAGTGACATCCGAGGAGGTTTCGTGAGCGTAAGAAGAGCTTTCTTGAATCCCGGCGGCTTGTCGAGGCTCGTGCGGGGCGCTCCTCCTGCGGCGGCCTTCCGCCAGATGCCTTATGTCACGTCGGCACCTCAATCACAGCAAGGGTCCCAGCAATGACTGCACAGATAACTGCCGTTGGTGATGCGAACTTCGAGACCGAAGTGGCGCGCAGTGAGATTCCCGTCCTGATCGACTTCTGGGCCCCATGGTGCGGTCCCTGCATGGCCCTCATGCCGACGCTTGAGGCCTTGGCGCCGATGTACGACGGCAGCCTGAAGATCGTCAAGGTCAACATCGACGAATGTCCTGAACTGGCTGAGAAGTTCAACATTCAAGGTATCCCCTACCTTGTCCTGGCCAAAGGTGGCGAGGTCACGGCCACGTTGCATGATCGCAGCCGCACCCGCCTGGCCAGCGAACTCGATGCGCTCCTTGATCGGGACGGCGAGGCATGAGCGGCGCCACGCATTACTGCGCATTCCAGGGCGATGCGGCACGCAAGGCTGACATTGTCGGCCGGGTTCGCGCCAAGTGGACACAGGGGCAGGCCTTTCCGCTGTCCTATCTGAAATGGCGAACGGATGGCGGGATGGTCTCGCTGTCGGGCACGTTGGCTGAAACGCAGGTTCCGGAACAGTTCATTGAGCGCACCGGCTTGCCGGTCGAGCTGGCGACCTTGTGCGAAGGGCTGGCCCATGCTGGCGTCGAGTTCATCGAGGACAAGAGCGCGCCCTTCGGCCTTGCCATGCAAGGTAGCGAGGCCATCCTGCCGTTTGCCATGGAGTGGTTGGATGCCATTCCGGTCGGTGCGGATCTGCTGGATGTCGTGCCGCGCTTCATGCACGGCTTTCTTGTCAGCGTTCTGGCGCCCGAGTTCGTCATGGCTGCCCACGTGTCCCCGGCCGCGCGCGCTTGTGCCGAGCGCATCTGCGGCCAGTGGGAGCGCGAGATGAGCGGCATGCAAGTCATGCCCAAGGAATGGCGGAGCTTGCGAGCCGATGCGCTGCGAGCCTCCGAGGAAAGCAGCGATCCTTGGAGTTACGGCTTGTCTGAACTGGTCGAGTCCCTGGCATGGCCGGCACGCGGGCTGGCGCCTGAATTCGTGCCGATCTTCCAGATCTTCATGAAGGAGTTGCGTCAGTTTCTTGTCGCTCCTTTCCTTTCCAGTGAGGACCGGGACCTTCTGACGCAGTCGCTGGTCGGCGTTCGCCAACTGCTCCGCGCCCAGCGCGATCCTGAGTTGTCGCAATTGCCCACCGAAACGCTGCTGGACCGTGATCCGCAGACCAAGCATGCGGTGATCGGGTTCATGAAAGCAGAAGTGCAAGCTCGCTTCAATGCGGCCAAGCCGCAAGCGCAGTCGCAGTCGGACAGTGTGCTGCGTCAGCAGATGGACAGCCTGCTCAGGCTGATTGAGGCCGCCGAACAGACTCAAGCGAGCGCGAAATGACAGCTCGCATGGCAGCAGGTGCAAAGCATGACTGACGTCGCCATCACAGACCCTTCTGCAGTCGATGCAGTGAAGACCGAGATGCCTCAGGAAAGTGCGGGCAAGTCCTTCCGGGCCGACCTTCGGTATTGCGCGTCGCTTGTCGCGCAATACGTCAAGGCCGACCCGCTGATGGGCGTGCTGCTGATCGCCTACCAGTTCGCCCACAGCGGGCTGGCGATGTCCTTCTTCCTGAAGATGCAGCTGGCCTTTGCGGACATCGTCAACGCGCTCGCCGCGAAGAATGCCGAAGTCATTCCGGGCATCATCACCAAGATCCTGATTTTCGGCGCCGTGACCACGATCCTGGCTGCCATTGGCACCTGGTCGCGCCTGTCACTGCGCATGCGCATGCGCCGCGTGTTGACCACCGCGCTGCTCGACCGATGGATGGACGGCAACCGCTTCTTCCACCTGGAGCGGCGTGCGCAACTCGACTATCCCGAGCAGCGCATCCAGGAAGACATCTACCAGTTTGTCGACAAGCTGACCCTGATCGGCGTGTCCATCCTGGCCTCGCTGTTCGGCGTGTTTCTCTACACGGGCCAGCTGTGGCGGCTTTCGCCGCCGGTGGTTATGCCCGCGATCGGGATGACGGAGCCCATCCCTGGCCTGTTGGTCTATCTCGCCTTTGGCTTTGCAGTGGCGATGACCGTGCTGGTGCATTGGGTGGGCGCACTGCTGACGCGAGCCGAGGTTGTTCGCCAGCGGCTTGAAGCGCAGTTCCGTTCGGAGATGCACGCTGTCCGGGAAAACGGTGAATCGATCGCGTTCGTCCGCGCGGCGCCTCTTGAGCGTCGACGGCTGGCCGACACCTTCCTGCTGATCGTGATGAATTGGCGCACGTACACCGTCGCCAACATGCGGATCGCGATTGCGACCGGGCTTCCCGACATTCTGTTGATGCTGATGCCCTATTTGCTATGCATTCCGTTCGTGCTCGACGGGCGCATGCAGATTGGCGACATCCAAATCGTGTCGGCCTCGTTCAGCCAGGTCTACAACGGCATTGGCGCGTTCATCACGCAGTATGCCGAGATCGCGACCTGGCGCTCATCCATCGCGCGTCTGCGCTTGCTGAACGAGGCGCTGTCGCAGCAGTCCTTCAGCAGCGGCATCGCGATCAACGAAAAGCCTGCGCCGCATATCGCCGCCCATGATCTGAACATCACCTTCCCGGATGGCAAGCCGATGGTGGTTCTTGGCGAACTGGAGATCGCCGCAGGATCGCGCGTGTTGGTGCAGGGCACTTCGGGCGCCGGCAAGAGCACGCTGCTGCGCAGCATCGCCGGGTTGTGGCCCTACGGCAGCGGGTCTGTCGATCTTCCCGCCAACGCGTCGGTCGCTTTCCTGCCCCAGCGTAACTACATGCCCAACGGCTCGATTGCCAGCCTGATGGCCTATCCGCATGGGCCGGATCACTACAGCGACGAGCAATACATCGAGCTCCTGAATGCGCTGGGCCTGCAGCGCTTCATTCCGCATTTGCACGCCTATCAGCCGTGGAGCCGCATCCTGTCGCCCGGTGAGCAACAGCGTATTGCGGCAGCGCGCGCCATCCTGGGCCAGCCTGACTTTCTCTTCATCGACGAAGGCACCAGCGCCCTCGATGCCGAGTCGGAAGCGAAGGTCTACCAAACGATCGTCGAGCATTTGCCCATGGCGGCCCTCATCTCCGTGGCTCACCGTGAAAGCGTCGCGGCCTTTCACCAGCAGCTTCTCAGGATCGAACAAGGCAGGGCTAGCGCCTCGCCAATCAATTAACCCTTGTCAGAGGATGAAGCAGATGAGATTTGTCGTTAAAGGCGCCCGTCTTCGGACGCTGATGGGATTGAGCAATCTGGCCATGGGGATGGCTCTGTGCGGCACGGCGCATGCTCAGGATCAGGCCAGCACAGCCAAGGCCAAGGCCGAGATCGATGGGCGCGCCGTCGACGAAGTCATGCCCACGATTCTGGTACGCGGCAAGCGCACGCTCAACGTGGACATCCGCCGCGACCGCGATGACATCCAGCCCTATGTGGTGTTCGATGCGGAACAGATCGCCAAAAGCGGGGCGCGGAGCATCGAGGATTTTCTGCAGACCTATCTGCCGATGAATGCGCAGCAGAATACGAGCTCGCAGCTGGGTCCGCAGGTGTCGCCGAATGGACGCATCGACCTGCGCGGCCTGGGCTCGGACCAGACGCTGATCCTGGTTGACGGGCGCCGTCTGCCCAGTATCTCGACGGGCGATTCCTTCAAGCAGGCCAACCTCAACGGCATTTCGATATCGCAGATCGAGCGCATCGAGATCCTGCCGGCGACGGCGAGCGGCATCTATGGGGGCGGCGCCACGGGTGGCGTGATCAACATCATCCTGAAGCGGGACTATGCCGGGATCGACGTCGACGCCAGCTACGGTAATGCACTCGATGGGACGGTGAACCAATACCGGTTCGGTGTCAGTGGCGGTTTCTCGCTGGAAGACGGGAAAACTCGTGTGCTGTTCTCGGCCTCGCACGCCGATGGCGGCGTGTTGCTGTCATCGCAGCGCGGCTTCGCCCGTCGGGGTGCGCAACAGCAGCTGCGCAACGATCCGACCGATCCCAGCATCTTGCTCGGGGGCGCCAACATCTGTTCTACCGAGGACGGCTTTACCTGCTCCACTTTGCCCTTGCAGCTCAAGAGCGGTGCGTCGCTGGCTTCGGCGTTCACCAGTGTTCCCGGCAAGTACACCGGCGCGGCCGGCGATGGCGGCGCGGCGCTGGCGGACAAGGCGGGCCAGCTGCAGTTCGACAGGGCTGCGGTTCCCATCTGGTCTGTGCCCGACACCACGACGTTCAGCTTCAATGCCCGCCGCGAGTTCGCGAGCGGCATTGAAGCCTATGTGGACTTCGCGCAGGACCATTCCAGGAATGCCCTGTCGATGCCGACGCAGCTCCTGCAGTACGCGCCGGCCAGCGCCGCGGTGAATCCCTTCCAGCAGGATGTGCTCTCCTACCTCACCGTGCCCAGTGGGCTGGTGCAGAGTCAGACGCTCAGGAACACCCGCGTCTACGCTGGCGTCATCGCGCGCCTGCCTTACCAGTGGAGCGCGGTGCTGGACTACGGCTGGCTGCGCAGCACCTCTTCCAGCGCCAACAGCACCGTCCTCGGCGCTGCGTCGCCGGACGCCGACGACATCCTCCAGGGCGCGGTGTTCCGCGATCTTGCCGCCTCGCCTCTCAGCAATCCGGACTCGCTGTTCACGCTCTTCAAGCAGAACGGCGACATGGGCAACACGCTGAAGACTCTGTCGTTGCGGCTGAGCGGCCCCGTCGTGGAGCTCCCAGGCGGCAAGCTGACCGCCACGGCGCTCCTGGAACGACGCAAAGAAACCAGCGACGATTCCCTCAACACCAGCAACGTGGGAGGTACGAACACCTTCTACTGGACGCCCGAAGCACGCCGCAAGGTTGATGCGCAATATGTGGAGCTGCGCGCACCACTGATCTCGGCCCGCAACGACGTGCCTTTCGTGAACCTGCTGGAGTTGATGGCCTCGGTTCGCCACGACGGCTACCGGACGGAGTTCTCGGGCTCTTCAATCGAGGTCGACAGCGCCACCGGGCCGTTCGCGCCCCAGACGCCTTCGGTCAACAGCTTCGGCTCGACCAGCCACACGCTGGGATTGCGCTATGCACCGACGCGCGATATCACGCTGCGCGCCAGCCGCGGCACGGGCTTCCTGCCGCCCGACCTCGGCCAGATCCGCGGTGCGCCACCGGCCCTGTTCCCGTCCTTCCTGATCTCCCTGCTGGACCTGCGCGATCCGAAGCTGGGCAACGCGCTCATTCCCGGGCCGCTGACCGTGCTGGCCGACGGCAACCCGTCGCTTAGGCCGGAAAAATCGAAGAGCACCTCGATGGGCTTGATCCTGACTCCGCGCATCGTGCCAGGGCTGCGACTGTCGGTGGACTACACCGACATTCACAAGACCGATGAGGTCAGCAAGCTGCCGCTGAACTTTTTTGTCGACAACGAAGCCGCGTTCCCGGGGCGCGTCGTCCGCGAGCCAGGTTCCGGCGGGCAGCCGGGCGCCATCACGCAGATTGACTCGACGTTGTTCAATATGGCCAGCACTCGGCTTCGGGCCTTCGATTTCCAGGCGGAGTACGCCACCAGCAGCGAAACCCTGGGGCAGTGGCGCTTCCATGCCGCAGCAACCCATACGAAGGAGTTGAGCCGCAGTGTGCTGGCGGGTGCTCCGGCGGTGGATCGTGCCGGCTTCTCCGACGGCCCGCTGAAGTGGCGCGCCAACATCGGGGTGGACTGGAGCCAGAACGCCTGGAGCGCGGGCTGGAACGCCCAGTACTACGACAGCTACCGGGCCTGCCAGTCCACCCTGTCGGCCTTCTCCTGCAGCCAGTGGGAGACATGGCAGGGCGCAAGCAAGGTGCCGAGCCATATGTATCACGACGTTTACGTGAGCTATGACTTCTATGCTGGCGCCCTGCGCGGCACTGATGTCAGCTTTGGCGTGAACAACGTGTTCAACAACCAGGGCTCGACGATCAGCAGCGCCATTGCCTATAGCGTGGGCCCGACGTCCTATCTTGATCCGCGTCTGCGTCGCTACACGCTGACGCTGCGCAAGCACTTCTGACCCACCGCGGCGGCACCCGCGTCTGCCACGGGGTAGCGCGGGCCCCGTTTCACGCTCTGCTCGTGAGCTACTCAGGCCTTGCGGCCGGTAATGATCTCGGCACGGTTGCCCGCCACCATCGTCTTGGCCGTGACGCCGAACCGCGCCCGGAACAAACGCGAGAAGTGGGACAGGCTTGAGAAGCCCACCTCATAGGCCACTTGCGAAATGCGGTCACGGGTGCGAATGAGCTGGTACTGTGCAGAGACCAGTCGGGTTTCCGTGACCAACGCGCTGAAGCTGGTGCCATGGGCCGCACAGGTGTTGTAGATCGTGCGGACCGAGCACTTGAGGTTTTTGGCAGCATCTGCGGCCGAGAGGCCGCGTTGCTCCAGATTCTGGGCGATGAACCACAGGACTTCTCCCATGCGCCCGCGTGCCCGCGGCATGACGCTTTCAGCCTTGGTGCCAGCGGCCAACGCCGTGCGCAGGAGGTCTGCCAGCATCGTCAGTGCCTGGGGAATGGTCAGCGTGTCGCCCTCGTCGAGATCAAGGATCAGCTGCGCCAAGTCGGCAATGATCGGGGCGGCGAAGTATTCCTTGCTGATGTAGAGGTCGGGCAGCATCTGGTACCCATCCAGGAAGCGCTGCATCGCCCACCAGCCTGGCGAGGTGATGACCAACATGTCCACCTTGCCGGACCCGGCCAGGGCCATGGGTTGCCACCCGCAGGCCACAAAGATGTCGCCAGCCATCAGCCTGCGCTGATGTCCATGCTGGGCTACCGTCAGTTTTCCGGAGCGTAGGAAGATGATGTGCGTGCTGAAGCCCCGGCCGTCTGCGGCCGCGCCGCCTTCGGTGGAACAGGCGAAGGCGCCCGCGGCGATGTGGTGCACAGTGGCGATGTCACGCGAAACGCTGCTGATGCGCCAGCCCTCGCCCTCGCGAGAACCGCGAGAGGTGTCGTTGAAGACGGCTGCAACGAGCGAAGGCGTCACTGACATACGTTCCGTGATCGGTCAGGCTGCTCGCCGGACCCTAGCTGGACATAGCCGGATTACACGACCAGCGACGCGGCGTCATCAACCACCTTTTGCTGGAGCACGGTCCGCCAGGTGGCAAGCTTGGCGTTGACGCGAGCCCGCCTTGCGAGGGCTCGCACCCTGAGCGCCTGGGCGACCGGATTAGCGACCCAGCGCCTGTTTACCTCTTCCATGAACGCTTCGTAGTTGAAGTCGTCATCGCTGCTCTTATCGCTCGTGGTGGCGATTATCTCTTCATTGATGCGGTCCATAGTGGACTTGAAGAACGCGGCTTCGGCCTCGGTGAACTGATCCTCGTCGGCCGCGTCTGCCTCTGCGGACAGCTGCGACGTCCAGGCCAGCATCGCATCCTGAACCGCGCCGGGCGCCTGTTCAAGATCCCAGGCCAACGACAGCACCAGGTCAATCACCTTCTCGGGGGCTGAGGGTTCCCGATGCGCCTGTGCCAGCCTGGCGCGGGCCGCGCGCCAGGCCTGCTTGTCGACCGGGGTGGTCATGGACTGGCGCACGAGGGCGATGACCGCTTCGCAAGCCTCGCGGACCGGGCCTGCCTCGACGCTCTGGGCGCGACCATAGACCGGGTCCGTCCAGGCCAGCAGCACCGCGCGGCGAGCGAGGTTGCCCGTCTCGGCGCCGACCGGAATGGCATCCAGCAGGGCGTCATAGAACGCGGGGGCTTCATCGCCCTCGCCAAAGGCGCCCAGCGCGGGCAACAGCCGGGCCAGCGCCGGGTGCAGGCCATAGTCCTGCGAGATCGGCGTCAGATCGCCCTCCATCGACGCCTGGGTCAGCCACGCGGTGTACACCGACCCCTTGGCGCGGATATCGGCCCTCAGGGCCTGCTTGGTGGCTTCGTTGCCAAAGGCGCGGTAGGCAATCACTGGCTGCCTCCGGCATAGGGTTCGAGCACCGATGCCAGCTTGCCGCGCGAGGCCTGGCCCATGAAGCGCTCCACCTGCTCGCGATGCTTGATCAGGATGAAAGTCGGCACGCTCCGCACGCCGTAGGCCTCGGCGAGCTTGGGCTCTTGTTCGATATCCACCTTGACGAAGGCGATCTCGCCCTCGAACTCGCGCGCCGCGTCCTCAAGAGCGGGTACCGAGGCCTTGCACGGGCCGCACCAGGCGGCATGGAAATCAATCAGAACCGGAATCGACGAGTCGAGCACATCGGCCTCGAAGCGGTCGGTGGTGGTGATTTTGAGAAGGGACATGGGTTGATCCTTTGTGCAGTGGCGCCGCTCGCTAGTGGCGGCCGGTACGAGGAGTTATTGCGGCTGGCTGGCGCCAGGCCGGGTATCGATGAGAAAGCGCTCGGCCTCCAGGGCCGCCATGCAGCCCATGCCGGCCGACACCACCGCCTGACGGAAGTGCTTGTCCTGCACGTCGCCGGCGGCAAACACGCCGGCGACGCTGGTGGCGGTCGAGCCGGGTGTCACCAGCAGATAGCCATCCTCGTCCATCGCCAGCTGACCCTTGAACAGGCTGGTGGCGGGATCGTGGCCGATGGCCACAAACAAGCCGTCCAGGGGGAGGGTGGAGCTCTCGCCGCTCAGGTGGTGGTTCAGGCGCAGTCCGGTGACCTTCTTGCCGTCGCCAAGCACCTCGGCCACTTCCGTGTTCCAGATCGGCTTGATCTTCTCGTTGGCCAACAAACGGGCCTGGTTGGTCTTGTCGGCGCGCAGGCTGTCGCGGCGATGGATCAGGTAAACCTCGCTGGCAAAGTTGGCCAGGTGCAACGCGTCCTCGACCGCGGTATTGCCGCCGCCTACCACCGCTACCACGCGCTTGCGGAAGAAGTAGCCGTCGCAGGTCGCACAGGCCGAAACGCCCTTGCCACGATAGAGGCGTTCGCTGTCCAGCCCGAGCCAGCGCGCATTGGCGCCGGTGGCGATCACCAGGCTGTCGGCGGTGTAGCGCGCGCCGCCATCGCCCACGACTACGAAGGGGCGCAGGGACAGGTCGACCTCGACGATGTAGTCATTGATGACCTCGGTGCCCAGATGCCGCGCGTGGTCGCCCATGCGGGTCATCAGTTCGGGGCCTTGCACGCTCGTGTCGCCGGGCCAGTTCTCCACCTCGGTCGTGATGGTCAGCTGCCCGCCGGGCTGCAGGCCCTCGATCAGCATCGGCTCCAGCGCGCTGCGCGAGGCGTAGATCGCCGCCGTGTAGCCCGCCGGCCCCGAGCCGATAATCAGGAGCTTGCTGTGGCGCTGTGCCGGTGTTTGTGTCTTTGCCCGCATGATTTAACTTGCTGCCCCACCGACAACGACGTTGTCGATTCGAATCGTCGGCTGGCCCACGCCGACAGGCACCATCTGGCCGTTCTTGCCGCAGATCGCGACACCGGCATCCAGGGCCAGGTCGTTGCCGATCATCGAGATGGCTTTGAGCGTCCGGTTCCCCACGCCAATCAGCGTGGCTCCTTCTATGGGGGCCGTCACCTTGCCGTTCTCGATCAGGAAGGCTTTCTCGGCCGAGAAATTGAACTGGCCCGACGTGATGTCGACAGTGCCGCCGCTGAACTCGACGGCGTAGATGCCATGGCGGACCGACCCGATGATCTCTTGCGGGTCATACGGTCCTTTTTCCAAAAAGGTGTTGGTCATGCGGGTCATAGGCAAGTCCGAATAGGACTGGCGCCGGCCATTGCCGGTCGCGGTGTCGCGCATGATCCGGGCGCTGGTCTTGTCCTGCATCAGGCCGACCAGGCGGCCGTCCTCGATCAGCAGGGTGCGCTGGCCGATCACGCCCTCATCGTCGACATTGAGTGAGCCGCGGGCGTTGGCCAGCGTTGCATCGTCGAACACGTTGACGCCGGGGGCGGCGATCCGCTCGCCCAGCATGCCGTTGAACACCGATTCACGCTTGCGATGGAAGTCGCCTTCCAGCCCGTGGCCGATCGCTTCGTGCAGCAGCACGCCGGGGAAGCCCGAGCCCAGCACCACGGTCATCTCGCCCGCCGGTGACGGCTTGGCCTTCAGGTTGGTGAGTGCAATGGACGTCGCCTTTTGCACCATCTTTTCCAGCCGGGCCTCGGTGATTTCGCTTAGCGCGAACCGCCCGCCGGCTCCGGCCGAGCCCGAGGCGCGCTTGGTGTTGCCTTCGGCGATGACCGAAAGATCCAGCCGCACCAGTGGCCGGATATCGCCGGCCAGCGTGCCGTCTGTGGCCGCCACCAGCACGGTCGAATCCTCCACCAGCAACGTGGCCGAAACCTCGGTGATGCGCGGATCAACGGCGCGGGTCAGCCGGTCGAGCCGCTGCAATATCGCCACCTTCTCGATGCTGTCCATGCCGCCGGCCGCCTCGATGGTGGCGTAGGCACTCGAATCACGAGCCACCCCGGCAATCGCCACGCCGCGGCCGGTCGCGCCGGCATCCTGGCCATGGGCCTGCATGGCGCGCGCTGCAGCGGTGATGGCGGAGATCGCCTTGTTGCTGATGTCGCTGGAATAGGCAAACGCGGTGTTGTCCCCGTTCACGGTGCGTCCGCCCACGCCCTGCGAAATCGAGAAAGCGGCGCGCGTCACCTTGCTGCGTTCCAGCGACCAGGAATCGCGGGTCGTCATTTCGAAATAGAGATCGCCGTAATCGGCGCCCCGTGCCCACAGGCCGGACAGGGCTTGCTGAAGCTTGGTGATGTCGAGGTCGTTGGCGACAAGCAGCCTGTCCTGAGCCAGCGTCAGGCGATTGGAGGCGGTCAGAGGCATGGAAATCAGTTCTTTCAACAAGTGGTTCTCGATCAGCGGCCGGCGATCTGCATGTCGGGCAGCAGGATCGAGCCGACCCGGATCGCGCCTTCACGGTGCACGTCGGCGCCCACTGCGACGATGGCCTTCAGCATGTCCTGCAGATTTCCGGCAACCGTGAAGCCGTGGACGGGGCGCACGACCTGGCCGTTCTCAACCCAGAAGCCGGCTGCCGCCTGCGAATAGACGCCGGTGGCAGGATTGCTGCCGCCGCCCATGAAGCGCGTCAGCCACAAGCCGGTGCCCAGCTTGCGCAGCATGGCCGGCAGGTTGTCGCCCGGCTCGGTGGTCGTGCTGGTGAGGGTGAGGTTGCGCATGCCGCCGGCGCTACCCGTGGAAGCCCGCCCGAGCTTGCGCGCCATGCGCGTGTCCAGGAACAGTCCCTCTACCATGCCGCTGCGCACGATGTCACGGCGCGAGCCTGGCACGCCTTCGCTATCGAATGTGCTGCTGGCCAGGCCAAAGGGCTCGAAGGGATCTTCTTCCAGCGTCAGGTGCGAGGCGGCCAGTTGCTTGCCCATGGCGTCGGGCAGGAAGGTCATGCGCTGGAACTGCGCAGCACCGCCCAGTTGCCGGCACATGTCGCGCACCAGGCTGGAAGCGACCGGCGCATCGACCAGCACCGGCACGCGGCGGGTGGCCAGTCCTTCTGCACCCAGCATGCCGAGCGCCTTCTCGGCCGCGATGCGGCCGACGTCAGCGCCGGGCCGCAAGCCCTCCAGACGCCGGTCGATGGACGACCAGTTGCCTTGGCGCATGTCGTCGCCACGCTGGGCGATGGTCTGGCACCAGCGCTGCTGCATCGAGCCGCTACCCGTCCGACAGAACCCGTGGCTGGTAGCCAGCGCAAAGCGCATGTCCTGGCTGGCGGCGCCTGCCTCCGAAACTCGCAGCTCGTCGTGAGTGGCGGTGGCGAGGGCGGCCGCCTCGATGGCCAGCGCGGCTTGGGTCAGATCCTCAGCGTTCTGGCCGGAGGGCGAAAAAAGGGGCACGTCCGGCGTCGCCCATGCCAAGGCTGCGCGGTCGGCCAGTCCAGCGTCCGGATCGGGTTCAAGCTGGCGAGCCATGGCGGCCGCTTGTTCAACCACCCGGTCAATGGCGCTGCGACTGAGGGATTCGGTCGACGCGACGCCGGTGCGGCCATCGGCATAGACCGTGATGCGCAGGCTTTGATTGCCTTCGCGCACAGCGGTCTCAACCTTGCCGCCAGCGACGGTGAGGGTAATCCCGCCCTGTTCGCTGACCATGGCGATGGCTTCACCAGCCCCCAACGCAGCGCTGCGCTCAATGGCGTAGTTGACGGCCTGGGCAAGCGTACTTTCTGTCTGGAGAAGGTAGCCATCGCCACTCGCCATTGAAGCGGCTCCGGTGGAGTGGGTAGGGCTGTTGACGCTCATCTAACTCAAACCTATCGCTCTGGATTCAGGGAGGACCGACGGGGGAGGGCCGTCACGTGTGGTCTCTCGACCAATGCGGTCAATGTAGGGTGGCTGCCTTCGGCAGCTTGCTCGGCAGGACACGGCTTGTTGTCTCCGAGTGCAATCTGACGGGCGCGGGTTCTGATGCGCGTTGAGGCTTCGTTTTTGTCAAGCACACTGACCGGTCTCTCATGCAGACCCGACCAGCTGTCGGCCAGGTCCAGTGACGCTCAATGACCGTTTCTGGCAGTTGCTGCCGCTTATGCATCGGCACGCGAATGACTCAGACCAGCCTTGCACAGTCATTGGCCACTGCCCGACGCACTTCCGCTCCTGGCCGGGTCCGTGAGTTGACGTCGCCGCCCGGAAGCCGCCTGTCGTAGCGCGCAACGCTTCCCATTGAAGTCGCATCTGTTGATGCTCGTTAAGGCATACGGGCAGGGAGAGAATCACTGTCTGGACTGCCCCCTGTCGGCTGGACAGCCAATCCCTATCTACAGCCGGTGCCGTCAGACCGCTCATGACCGACGCTCAATACACGATCTTGCCGCAGTGGCCCAACGCTTATCCGGCCAGCGGCGCCAGCGCCACCCTGAAACTCCTCAACGAGGATTTCATCGTGACCGAACTGCCGCTGCAGCTGCCCTGCGGTGAGGGCGAACACATCTGGCTGGACATCGAAAAGAACGGTGCCAACACCGCCTTCGTCGCCCAGCAGCTGGCCGAGGCCGCTGGCGTTCAAGAAAGGGATGTGGGCTATGCCGGCCTCAAGGACCGCTACGCCATCACCCGTCAGTGGTTCAGCATCTACTTGCCGAAGGGTGAGACGCCCGACCTGACCCTGCTTCAGCACCCGGAATTCAAGGTGCTGAGTCAGAGCCGCCACGTGAAAAAGCTGCGCCGCGGTGATCTGCAGGGCAACCGATTCCGCATCGTGCTGCGTGACGTGGCCGGCGACCGCGACGCCATGGAGGCCAATCTCAAGGCCGTTGCGTCACATGGCGCGCCCAACTACTTCGGCGCTCAGCGTTTCGGCCATGACGGCGGCAACGTCGAACAGGGCCGGGCCATGCTGGCGCGGGAAATCCGCGTGCGCAACCCGAAGAAGAAGGGCATCTACCTGTCGGCGGTGCGCTCCTTCGTCTTCAATGAAGCGCTGGCGCTGCGAATTCAGCAGGGACTCTGGGGCAAGACCCTGCCCGGTGACGTGATGGACGAGGCGGGCCGGCCCACCGGACCGCTCTGGGGACGGGGCCGCGTGATCACCACCGATCAAGCGCAGGCCCTGGAGAACGGCGTGGCTGAACGTCACGCCACCTTGTGCGACGGCATGGAACACGCCGGTCTGGATCAGGAGCGCCGCGCCCTGGTGGCCAGGCCGGTGGAAATGTCATGGGAATGGCCGCAAGCCAACCAACTGGTGCTCACGTTCTCTTTGCCCGCCGGGAATTACGCCACTTCCGTTCTGAACGAAATCCTCCGCACCACGGAGCCTGACCGGCACACAGAGAACGAGTCTGCAGCTGTCGAATGACGGTGTCCTCACCTCGGGCCGTCACGGGGTTGCCGTTCACGAGTACGGGCCGGTGCTGATCGTCAGCGAGCAGCAAGCCGATCACACTCACTGGCGCACCGGCACATGCGAGATGACGCGATCCACCAGTTGCACCGCGCCATCGGGCGCCCGCCGGGACTGCCGGCCGATGGCTTGCCCGGTGCGGTGAGCCCCCATGGTCCAGAACAAAGACTCGCCGAACCGCGCGGGCTTGCTTTTCGACTTCAGCCGCCTCGCGATGCCCTCCGTTCAGACCTCGAACGCCTCCGCATACGTCAGCCTCTCCTCCACCACCAGCTTGCGCCAGGTCGCGTTGCGCGGGTCGGGGACGGTCTTGTCGGTGTAGAAGCGCTCGAACTCGCGCAGCAGCACGCGGTAGCGCCAGCCGCTGGCCAGGGTCGGCAGGGGCCCGGTGTGAGACCAGATGGGAGGATCGAAGAGCGGGCCGATCGGGCCGATAGGACCAATCGGTCCGATTGGGCCAACAGGGCCGACGACGACGTCTCTCACCAGGCCGGGGACGGGCTTGAGCTGCTCCAGGCGGTCGAAGCGCAGCGTCTCGCCGCCGCGGGTGGTACGCACGACGGTTTCGGCGGCGCGCTTGGGGGCCGGGGCCTCTAGGGCCTTCATGGCCAGGGAGCGCGACGCGGCGTCGCCGCCGACGAGCTGGCCGCCCAGCATCTGCACGTCCTGCCAGCCGATGTCGCCTTCGAAGTCGAGCGACTGGCGCTGCAGCACGGCCTCCATGCGGTTGCGGCCGTCTTCGAGGTGGGTGCCGGTGAAGTCGGAGATCACCGAGGCGTTGGCGAGCGGGGACTCGGCCTGGCCGCCGGCATTGAGCCGGCGCATCGGCCCGCGCTTGGCGGCCGAACCGTAGACGTCGAGCTGCACAGTGTTGCGCTCGCGCTTGATGATCGCGACGCGGCGCGGCAGCACCTGGGCGAAGTCGCACAGCACCGTGCGTGAGACCTTGGCCTCGGCCAGCGCATGGGGCTGGAAGCGCACCAGCGACAGCCGCACGAAGGGCATGTAGCTGAAGCCGGTGTTGAGCTCGATGTCGCAGTACCAGAGCTTGCGCTGCTTGTCGAAGTAGACGCGGTGGCCCGCGACGGTGGCCGGCTGGCCGTCCTCCAGCAGCAGCACCTGCTCGGTGCGCACGGCCGCGCCGAAGGCATCGGCGTTGGCCACGTCACCGGCGTTTGCCGAATCCCACAGCGGGTCGCGCCCCCACTGGGTCAGGTAGGGGATGCGCTCGGCGGGCAGGTCGGCGAACTTGCCGTCGTTGGGCTGCAGCACCACGCCCAGCAACTCGCCGTTGCCGGACGAGAACCAGGGCCGCTCCAGGTAGACGCGCAGGCCGTTGCCCAGCCGCGTGCTGCGGTCGCGCACGCTGCGGTCCCAGCGGAAGGTGGGCACGACGTAGAGCACCTGGGGAATGTCGGGTGGGCTGGTTGAGCGGATGACGGTGCCGACCGTGCCGCCGGTGCCCACGTCGGCGATGGGCGCGCCGGCGTCCTTGGCCTCGCCCAGCAGGGTGTGGGCCTGGATCTGCACGCGGTCGGTCTCGACGATGGGGCCGTTGCGCGTGATGCGCTCGGTCAGAGCGAACAGGGACGGTGGCAGGTATTCGCGGAAGCGCGTGGTGGCGCGCAGGTGGTAGCGCACGAAGCGGAACTTGGTATCGCCGAACTCGTGGCGGTTGCCGGGCACAGCGGGATGCTTGGCCAGGTCGGCCGGCAGCAGCTGGCCGCCCACCGGCGTGAAGGCCGTCTGCTCGGCCACCGCCTGCTCCAGCGTGAAGCGGTTGCCGTGCATCTCCGCGAGGCGGATCTCGCTCAGCACAGCCTCGTGAGGCACGCGCTTGGGGCCGGGGTCGGCCGGGTCGTCGGCCAGGGGGTCGTCGACCCACTCGTCCCACTCGCCGACGATCTCGAACTTGCCGGTGCTCGGGCCGTGCAGGAGGACGGCGCGGGCCCGCAGGTCGGCGTGCTGCCAGCCGGCCTGGCGCATCACGCTGGCGCTCTCGACACGGGGCTCGCACACCGGTTGCTGCGTGGCGTGCACGAAGGTCAGGTCGCGCCAGGGCGTGAGCATCCAGTTGACGCCGGCCAGGGCCTGGGCCTGCAGCCGCTGCACGCCGGCCGTGCTGGGCTGCCAGTAGGGCAGCGCGAGGTGGCCCACCAGCTCGTCGTGCACGAAGCTGGCGTAGCGCAGCCGGGCGACGTGGCCCTTGGGCAGGAAGACGCGCAGCATGCCCTTGTTGAAGTCCCACTTCGGCGCGTCGGGCACGGTGAAGTCGTCACCGCAGGGCGGGGTGGCCACCTCGCCGGGCTGCTCGTGCAGCTGCAGGCGGAGGCTCCGGGTGTCGTCGGGCCAGGTCTTGGCCAGGGCGCCGTTGGCCGGGTCGCGGTCGAAGTCCAGCAGCAGGATGAGGCGGTCCTTGTGGTCGTCCAGGAACACCGCGCGGGCGCCCTTGTCGAGCACATAGCCGTGCAGCCCCGGCGCCAGCAGCACCAGGGGCTTGCCGACGATCCAGGCCCTCAGCCCGGGCACGCCTTCGATGGCGATGCCGCCGCTGGCCGGGTCGGGCAGGTAGGGCACGGGCACGATGGCCTCGCGGTGCACCAGGTACTGGCCCGCCGCGAAGCGGTCCTTGGTGTCGTCGGCCTGCTCGGGCGGCGCTATTGCGCCAGACTGCACAGTCGCCGCCAGGGCGGCCTTGGCGGGCGTCACGAGCTCGATGGTGGCGCCCGGCGTGGGGTGCAGCAGGCTGCCGTTCTCGCGCGCCGCAACCGCGTAGCCGGCCTTGATGCGCGCCGGCGTGGCGCCGCCGATAGAGGCGTCGAACATGCCATGCAGCTCGCACTGCTGCTGCGAGCTCTTGGGCGGCACGACGTGGCGGTCGCTGCTGGCGCCGTATTCGAAGTCGGGGTTGTCGTAGAAGGTGGACAGCGGGCCCTGGATCTGCGCCACATAGCCCGCGGCATCCTTGTCGTAGTTGGTGCGCAGCACCTGCCGCTCCAGCGACTCGCCTTCGCTGACCTTGGCCGTCAGCACCAGGGCCGGCGGGTCCACCGGTTCGAAGCGGCCATAGGCCAGCGGTTCGCTGGCCTGCTCGTCGGCGCCCGGTTCGTCCAGCGCCAGGCTGTTGCCGGCAAGGTCCACCAGGCGGGCCCGCATGCGATAGCGCCGGCCGAAGCGCAGCCGCGGCAGGCTGCCCTTCACGGGCACAACAGCCACGGCCATGCCGTTGCCGTGCGTGGCCGTGTCGGTGGGCGTGTCCACGACCTCCTCGGTCTGCAGGTGCGTGCCGGGCGTCGTCACGCTGCGTAGCGTGCGCCCCGGGCGCGGCGCGGCCAGGCTCCAGCCGGTCCAGCGGAACAGGGTCTCGTGCAGGTACTGGTCGTCCGGCGCCCCGGGCGAGGCGGTGGCGGATGCACCCTTCACATGGCCTTCGTCGGCCGGCAGGTCCACTGCCCGCTCGGGCAGCGCGCCACGGGCCAGCGCGCGAAAAGCGCCCTGGCGCTGCACCAGGCTGCGCCACTTGGGATCGGACGCGTCCCAGGCGTCGATGCGGTAGCCGCGCAGCACGTCCTCGGCGAACAACGTCACCGCGGCGGCGGCCGCGCCGCCGGCCTTGATGGCGGCGTTGTTCAGCGCTGCGGTGGCGGCGTTGATGCCCACGCTGCCCGCGCGGCCGTGGCGCGACACGCCGATGCCGCCGGAGCGCAGGTTGGCCACCGGCTGGCGGTCGCCGGTCGTGTAGGTGACGGCGCCGTGCGCGCCCATCTCCAGGTGCTTGGCGACGAGGTTCTGCGCCGTCAGCAGGAAGTTGACGGTCTTCAGCGACGCGCCGTCGGGGTCGACCTGGTAGATGTCGAAGGGGCTGCGCGCCTGCAGGTAGTTGTCGTTGGCGCCGACGAGGCGCAGCAGGCCGTCGGCATGATCAGCCGTGCGCTCGCGCACGACGAAGCGCTTGCGCGTGGCCGTGAAGGCCGTCCACGGGCGCTGGCTGTCGCCGATGGTTCCGCTGACGATGCGCAGCTGCATGAAGCCCGCGGCGGCCGACGCACCGGCCGCGGTGACGAGGGCGTCGAGCAGGTCGTTCTTCTCCAGCACGAAGTCGATCACCAGGCCGAGGCGGCGCATCAGGTGGGGGTGGTCGCCGTAGCTGGCGATGCGCTGGTGGAAGTCGTAGTCCGGCTCAACCGGCGAGGCCTCCACGCCGGTGAAGCCGGGGCGGCGCATGGCCTTCTGCGCGGCGGTCGGCACGCGGCGGTTGTAGAAGCGGTCGCTCTGCCACAGCGCGTACTCGCCGGGGCCGCTGAACTGCTCCATCAGCTGGGCGCGCTTCTCTCGGTCGGCCGGGTCGGTGGCGATGCTGCCGTTGCGGATCAGCGCGGGGTCCTCCCACTGCGGCGGCAGCGCGCGCAGGCGGAAGGTGGTGGTGCCGCCCTTTTGCCCCGGCAGCCGGGCCGGCGCGGGGATGCAGCTGTTGGCGTTGAAGACGCCGCCGTCGATGGCCCGGTCGTGGACCCGCGAGTTGCCCTTCAGCGCATGGAAGCGCCCGAAGCCGGGGAACGGGACCTCGATGGTGCGATTGCCGAAGTCCTGCTTCAGCGTGCGCGTGCCGAGGTCGGTGAGCAGGCCCTTGAGGGCTGGGTCGGCTGCGCGCCAGGGCAGCAGCACGGGGTGGTCGCCGTCGCCCGCTGTCTGCGCGAGCGCGGTGTAGTGCTGGCGCAGCAGGCCCAGCACGCTGCGGACCGGGTAGGAGCGCAGGTTCTTGGCCGAGATGTCCATGAAGCTGAAGGGCGCCACCGGCAGGTCAGCCGGGAAGAGCTGCTTCCACAACGCGCTGTCGGGCTTGAGCTCGGGCGCCGCGACAAAGGGCTGCAGCGGCACGGCGCCGTTGGGCAGCACCAGTTCCAGTTTCAGCCCAGCCGCCGTGCTGGGCCAGTCGGCCCAGGGCTGCCAGGCGGGGTTGCCCAGCAGGCGCTCCGCCGTGCTGCCGGGCTCCAGCCGGGGCGAGATGACGACGGAGACGCACCAGCGTCCGCCGCGTTGGCCGTTGGGAAGCACCGTCCAAAGAAGCGTTTGTTTTGCCATGTTGTCGCTCCTTCAGGCGAAGGCCTCGCAGTAGTCACGCCAGCCGTAGCGCGTGCTGTCGTCGATGGCGGCCAGCTCGGCGGCCAGCGCCAGCGTCGGGTCGGCCGACAGGCCCAGCAACTGCCGCAGCGTCGGGTCACCGTTGCTGCCGGCGAACTTCTTCTCGCAGCTGATCGTCACGCTGCCCGAGAAGATGAACACCTCGATCTCGATGGTCAGCGTCGCCTTGCCCACCGCCTTGCCGGTCTCGAACTCGTAGCGCAGTTCGAGGTAGAGCTCCAGCGACGCGGTGATCAGGCCCAGCACGTCCACATGGCCTTCGAGGCGGAAGTAGCCGGTCAGGCTCGCCGCATCGGCCTCCATGCGGAAGTAGATGCCGGCCATGACCGACACGCCGCCGGAGGCCACACCAAAGTCGATGCTGATGGCGGCGCCGAACTCGAAGGCCGCCTCCAGGATCTGCACGCCCTTGGGGTCCAGCGTGATGCCGAAGAAGCCGCCGCCGCCGAAGACGTAGACCGTCAGATGGAAGGGCTGCTCGCGGGTGCAGAAGTTGAAGCGCACCGACAGCGGCTGGCCGATGAAGGGCACCGTGAAGCCCGCGCCCAGGCTCACGTTGCTGAGGTTGAGCACGCCGCAGGTGATGGCCGGCAGGGAGACGTCGAAGCCCGCGTCTATGCCCTGGGCCGTGATGTCCAGGTAGGGCGGGTCGGAGAAGCCATCGAGCGGGATCAGGTCGCGCAGCGTCTCGACGAAGGACAGCGGGCCGACGAACTTGATGCCCGACAGCATCACGTCGACGTTCATCTTGGCGCTGCTGTCGACGCTGAACTCGATCTTCTCGAAGTTCAGCTCGATGAAGCTGGCCGGCGCGATGAGGACGAGGTCGAAATGGTGCAGGCCGCACAGCACCTGGATCTTCGGCGCGCCGCCGCTCTTCTTCATGCGCGCCTCGACGGCGACGATGAAGGCATGCTTGTCGTGCACGACAAAGAGCGGCGAAGCCGGGTCGAAGCCCCAGCTCTTGATCTCGGGCTTCCAGTCGAAGCGCACGACGAGTTCCTCGCCGAGCAGGTTCTCCAGCATCTCCAGCAAGGGGCCCACCGCGGCCAGGGCGTCCTCCACCACGCCCAGGATGTCGAGCAGGGTCTTGCGCGGCGGGCCTTCAAGCAGCGGGAAGGCCGCGACGTCGCCCTTCACTGCGCCGAGCGCGTTCTTGACGGCCTCCACCTTGGGTGCCAGCTCGGCCGGCTTGGTGATCAGCTCGCCCAGGGACTGGCCGGCGGCCGGGTTGTCCAGCAGGTTCTTCAGCGCGTCGAACAGCGTCTTGCCATGGCCGACGAGGCCGGCGATGAGCTTGATGGAGTCCAGCACCGTGAGGGCCTGGGCCACCACGGCGTTGACCTGCTGGCGATAGCCCGCGGGGATGACTGTCGAAGCCTGGACGGTGTTCTTCAGGTCGACCAGCTTGGCGCGCAGCGCGCCATTGCCCTGCGGTGCGTCGAGGGCGTCCGCGAGGTTGATGCCGGCCAGCGGGTTGGCGGCGTCCAGGCTCTTGCTGCCCAGGTTGTCGAGCTGGGCCTTGACGCTGTCCAGCGTGGCGAGCAGCGTGTTGACCTTGGTGGTGATGGGCGCGAGCTGCGCCGCACCGAAGGCGGCCGCCTGCTGCAGCAGGTCGTTGATCGTGCCCTTGACGACCTCGAGCGCGGCGCTGCCCAGCGTGCCGGGCTGGGAGGCCAGGCTGCTGATGAACTGGTACAGCCGCATCAGGTCGTTGAAGAAGGCCTCGACCTTGGTGCCGGCCTCGGAGGCGAACTTGGGCGCCTTGTCGATGTTGTCGAAGAGCTGGGTGATGTCGTGGATCACCGCGCTCAGCGGGATGCAGCCGAACAGCAGCGGCAGCGGCAGGTCGCCCGCGCCGCCGGGCGGGAAGAAGTTGGTCGCCTTGATCTGGCCGCCCACCACGTCGGCGACATTGCCGGCCGCCGGCCCGAGCGAGCGCGACAACGCCGACGGGCTGAGGTTGGGCATGACGAAGCCGCCGCTGCGGTCACCCTGCTTGGAGAAGTCGAGGCGCCCCATGCCCGCGCGCTCCACCACCTCGGCAAACACCTCGCCCTTGTTGACGCCCGGGTCGAAGCCGCTTTGCAGATAGGTCGTGTTCCAGCGCAGTCGGTTGAAGCCGTCGGAGCCGGTCAGCTGGGCCATCGCGCCAATGCGCGCCTTCAGTCGCGACACGCGCGGGTAGAACATGGGCTTGAGCAGGTCCGGCGTGAAGGCCTTGAAGGCCTTGAACGAGGTGCTCGTGGCGACCGTGGACGGCACATGGGCGTCGAAGGTGAGATGAGCCACTTCCACCGCCGTGTCGCCGGGCTTGCTGCTCAGCGCGAGCGTGACGCGCTGGCGCTTGAGCTGGGCGGTGGCGCGCTCGGTGCCCTGCGGGTCGTCCACCGCGTCGGCGATCTGGAACTTGCGCCAGCCGGTGAGTGCGCGGTTGGCCGTGTCCGCCGCGCCGCCGGTGCCCGAATGCTTGGGCACGAGCTTGTTGCCGACCTTGTCCCGGGGGCTGGCCATGGTGTTGGACATGAAGATCAGCGGCAGCTCGAACTGCACCTCGCGCCCGTCCAGGTCGGTACCGGCCATGCGGAAGGGGAAGGGCGTCGGCGAGTCGCCCGGGCCCGTGGCGGGCCAGAAGAGCAACTGGCCCAGGCCCGGCTCGACCTGGGTCTTGATGGGCTGCGCGAGATCGGGCGTCACCGTCGTCAGCATGCGCACCGAGGTGAAGGGCAGCTCGTGCTCGACGGTGGCGTCCCCGGCGCCGAAGGGGCGCAACGTGGACGCGTCGTCGTAGTGCTTGATCTTCTCGCGCACGATCATGAACATGCGCTGGCGCAGATAGGCCGGGTTGCCCGGCAGCTTGTGGAACTTGCGCTCGCTGACCTTGATGAGCACCGCGCGGTGGCCGAAGGGGAAGAGCACGCCGCGGTAGACGACGCGCACATAGTGGTCGCGCCCCTGCGTGGCCTGGTGCACCCAGCTCTCCACATCCAGGCCCGGCGGCTCCCAGTCGCCGCGGCTGTCGAGCCAGGCGCCCTGGCTGGACAGCATCAGCAGCCGCGTGTCGATGGGCTGGGGCTCGTAGTTCGTCATCGAGAAGTTCGACGACAGGTGGGTGATCTGGTAGCGGTCGTAGTCCGACAGCGCCGTCTCGCTGGTGACGAAGGGGTTGCCCGCGTCGGGCCCCGGCAGCTCCGTGAAGCCGGACGGGAAGGCTGCCTGCATCGCCTTCTGGCCCCAGCCCGTGGTGGCCCAGATGGCGCGCACCGTGCGCCCCGCGTCGGGGGCCGGCGAGTCGACACCCGCCGGGCCGAGCAGCCGCGTGTGCCACAGCTCGGTGTGGCCGGAGTAGGGCGATGTGGCCGCCTTGGTGGCATGCCGCCAATGCTCGCCGTCGTGCGGCGAGATGATGAGCCGCCAGGGCAGCTCGATCGCCGTCTGGGTGCTGGTGGGCAGCGCGGGTTTGGGCAGCACGCGCCTGACCGGCGGGACCTCCACGATCACCGCGTCGGGCAGCGTGGCCTGGCTGCCGATCACGTCGCCCAGGCGCCGGCGCAGCGTCGCCTGGGCGGCTTCGCCGCCGCGGCGGGCGATCTGTGTCTGGCGCAGGCTGAAGGCGTTGAGTGCCGGCCCGGTGAGGCCGACCATGGCTTGCACCGGCAGGAGGGTGGTCGCCGTGATGCTGGTCGCCTTGGCTTTGGTCTTGGTGGTCACCACCACCCCTGCGGCCCGCTGCCAGCGCGGCCACAGTTCCAGCACGCGGCGCTGCGCCGGGCGCGGCAGCGCGCCGGGTGGCACGCGCATGTCCAGCGTGCGGATGGCGCCCAGCAGCCCGTCCAGCGTGTAGGGGCATTCGAAGCCGGCGGGCCACTCGAACACGACACGCGACTCGTTGGCCGCGCGGGCGCGGATCGGCGGCGGGTCGACGTCGTTGTCCGGCACCACCGCCGAGGGCACGGGCTTGCCGTCGAGTGGCGGCGGCATGTCCGGCGTGCCGGTGCCCGCGGCCTGCTGCTCGAAGAACACCTCCTCGGCAATCGACTGGGGCGGATGGTGGACGATCAGCGAGGCGGCGCCGCTGCCGCTGGCGGCGAGCACGGGCGGTTTGCTGCCCGGCTTGCGGGTGACGTTGACGAGCTCGATGCGCAGCGCGACGAGGTCGTCTGGCCGCACCACCGCATCGCCGGGGCGGCTGCCGCTGAACAGGTTGCCGACGTACTCGATGGCGTGCGGGATGGGCCCTGGCGTGATGATGATGGGCGGCGGGGTCGGGCCGACCACGACGGGCGGCGCAACCGGACCGACCACGACCTCGCCGATCCTGGCCGCCGCACGGGGCCCGATGGCACGGCCCTTCACCGGCTTCGTGACCGGCTTCCTGGCCTGCTTCTTCGCCTGCTTCTCCGCCATGGCAGCGCTCCAGCGACCGCGCAATGCCGCGGCGCGGCGCGACTATAGGACCGGGATTTCCAAGCCGTACCCCTAGAACCACTCCACCGGCAACGCCAGCCCCACGCCCTTGAGCAGCCCCGCCCGCGCGGCCTTCAGCTCAGCCGTCGGTGCCGGCCAGCGCCGGTAGACATGCAGGAAGTCCAGCACCACGGTGGTGTTGTTGGACGCCTCCTGCTGGCCGCGGCGGGCGCCAGGGTTCACATAGTCCTTGTGCATGACGGCGCCACCGCCCGCAACGTGCACGGGCATTGCGCGCGAGCAGACGCCTAGCAACCAGTCCCAGTCCTCCTGCGAGGCGAGATGCGCGTCGAAACTCAGGCCCTGCAGCAGGCTGCGGCGGTAGGCCAGGCAATGTAGGGGGATGAAGTTCTTGACCCACAGCGTGTTGACATCGGCCCCCGCCAGCGGCGTGGTCTGGCGGCCGAGCTCGGGGATGCCCGGCTGCTGGCGGTCTTCGGTGACGACGGTGATGTCGGTGAACAGCAGTTGCGCATCCGCGCGCTCGCAATGTGGCTTCAGCGTGGCCAGATGCTGGGGCTCGAAGGTGTCGTCGTCGTCCAGGAAGATGACCCATTCGCCGCGCGCCAGGGCCAGGCCCTGGTTGCGGCTCTCGGCCGGGCCGTTGGCGCCGGTGCGCTTGAGGAAGCTGTCGGCCTGGCCCAGATCGCGGGCGACGACGGCGGCGGTCTCGGCGTCCAGCGCGTCGGCGACCAGCAGGATCTCGAAGTCCGCGCAGGTCTGGGCGCGCAGCGAGCGAATAGCCCGCGCCAGCGTGGCCGGCCGGTTGTGCGTGGCCATGACGATCGAGAAGAAGGGCTGCATCGCGATGCTTCAGGCCTTGCGCCGGGCGATGGCCAGCAGCGAGATGTTGTTGAAGAACCAGATGCCCTGCAGGTCCAGCGTCGTGTACTTGTGGATGACGTTGGCCAGCGTGTAGGGCGTGTACCAGCAGTTGTGGTCAGGGTGCACGACCTCGACGAAGGTCTCGGCCTCGGTCTGGTAGTCGAAATGCCGCGCGAAGCAGCTGTAGGCGTCGGGCACCGTGATGACGTATTCCTTGGCGCCGACGCGGTCCAGCTGCTCCAGGAAGCCCTTCACGTCGGGCACATGCTCCAGCACCTCGGGCACCAGCACGAGGTCATAGGGATCCTTGATGTCGCCCCAGGACGAGAACAGCCGGCCTTTCAGGTGCGGCAGCATGTGCGGGAAGGCCTCGTCATGGATGTCGAAGCCGTCGAGCTGGCAGACCTTGTCGAGCTGCAGGTGCAGCGAGCGGTTCAGGTCGGTGATGGGCCAGTCGACACAGCCCACGTGCAGCACGCGCTTGCCGCGGCACATCTCCTGCAGCACCGCCACGCGGGGGTGGCCCATCAGGTTGCGGCTGACCGGGATGCGGTGCACGAAATAGGGCGAGTGGGCGCGCTCCAGCGCCGACACCGGCGGCAGGCCCTCGGGCTGGCACAGGGCCGGCTTGGGGCCGCGGTCCGTGTCGGTGGAAATCGTCGTCTCGCTCATGCCAGGCTCCGTGTATGCAGCTCGTCGTAGTTCTTGCGTGTGCTGCCCCATTCCTGGTCGGCGAAGACCGGGCCCTTGCCGCTGTAGCGGATGCCGGAGTAGTGCTGCGGGATGAAGAAGTGGCTGGGCCAGATCGTCAAGTTGATGTAGTTGTAGCGGCGGTGCGCCTCGGTCAGGAAGAGCGGACCGACGCTTTGCCAGGCCATGCGGTCGATGACGGTCGCCTTTTCCTTCACGTCCAGGATGAGCTGGCGGAAGAAGGGGTTCTGCGGTTCGGAGGCAACATAGCCCGCGGCGATCAGGCCGGGGCGGATGATCTCGTTCTCCCAGCAGGCGCAGGCCTCGCAGTCGAACAGCCAGGGCTCCAGCGGGCGGCGGCAGATGCTGTCGGCGTCAACGACGAAGCCGCCTTCGCGGAACAGGATCTCCCAGCGCATGATGTCGGCCACGCCGTTGAGCTCGCGGCCGGACATGGCGCGGATGTGGTCGGCGTTGTACCAGCCGTAAGACATCAGGTCGGCGTTGCCCCAGACCTTGAGCTGCCAGTCGGGGTTGTGAACCCGCCAGGTGTCTATGCAGTTGTCCGGTCGCTTGGATTCGTCGCCCACCCAGATGATGTGCAGGGTCTTCGGGATCATGGTGCTCTCCTGAGCTTATCCGTTGCAGTATCCGACCGACGCCCGGCGTCGTGAGGGGGAAACTGAGGCCCATTCCTTGCCCTTTTGCCCCCTGGGCAAGCGCCGCGCCTCCCCTATGCTCGGCCCCAAGCATCATGACCCCACGGCTTTTCGTTGCCATCGGCAGCTCGCATCTCTTCGGCCTGATCGACCGCTATATCGGGCCGGTGTCGTCGGCCAAGTACCGCTCGGTCTGGTCGACCGGCGTGCCGTTCCGTGAGCCCATCGAGCTGGATGCGCCGCCCGGCTGGCGCGGCGAACATGTGCTCTACAACACCCCCGTGGCCGGGCCACCGCCCATGCTCAAGGACGGGGTGCTGTACATCCCGGATGTGCTGACGGGCGTGCTCGGTCACATCCCTCAGGAAGCCGAAGTCATCTTCTCGCTGCTGCGCGGCCAGGAATTCGCCATCGCGGCCCTCGTCGACGACCCTTCGCATGCCGACTTCCTGGGCGACGACGGGCAGATGGGGGCGGGCCGGCGCTGGATGTCCCGCACCGATGCACTGGCCTGGGTGCGCCAGATCGCCGAGCCGCTGTGGACGACGCATCTGGCCCTGCGCCAGCAGTTCCCACGCGCCCGCATCGTGCATGTGCCGGCGCCGCCGCCGGTGGAGTCGCACGAGCACATCCTGGCCAATCCCGAGGCCTTCGGTGCGCTGTTCGCGGTGCATGGCATCAAGCCGTTCGCGATGCGCCAGCGCATCTACCGGCTGATGTACGGCGACCTGAACCAGCGCCTGGCCCAGGTGGGCGTCGTCAGCATTGCGCCGCCCGCAGGCGCTCTGACGGTGAACGGCGGCCTCAAGGCCGAATTCGCGCGCGGCTGCCTGCATGGCAATGAGCTTTATGCCGAGCTGCTGGCGCAACAGATTCGAGAGGTGCTGGCAAATGTCCCATCCGTATGAGGCGATGCCGGCCCAGGCCTTCTGGCGCAAGACCGTCAGCGCCCAGGCCTGGGGTCAGCTCGACTTCAAGCCAAGTACCAAGTTCAAACTGACCCCGTCGCTGAAGATCGCGACGGCTGGTTCCTGCTTCGCCCAGCACATGGCCAGGCGCCTGGAGAGCTTCGGCCTCAGCCACTGGGTGGTGGAGCAGGCGCCCGCGGGCCTCACGCCCGAGCGGGCGCGTGAGCTGCAGTACGGCGTGTTCTCGGCCCGCTATGCCAATGTCTACACGGTGCGCCAACTGCGCCAGCTCGTCGAATTCGCCTTCGGCCTGCGTGAGGGCGACCCGCCGGTGCTGACCGAAAAGGGCCGCATCTTCGACGCCCTGCGCCCGCGCGTCCAGGCTGGCGGCTATGACTCGCTGGCCGACCTGCGTGCCGACCGTACCTGGCATCTGGCCCAGGTGCGGCGTCTTTTCAGCGAGTGCGATGTCTTCGTCTTCACGCTCGGCCTGACCGAGGCCTGGGTGGAGCAGGGCAGCGGTGTCGTCTTCCCGGTCTGCCCGGGCACGGCGGCGGGCGAGTTCGATGCCGAGCGGCATGGCTTCGTCAACTTCGAGTACCCGGAGATCCTGGCCGACCTGGAGTGGGTGCGCGAGTTCGTCGCCGGCGTGAACCCGGGCATGCGCTGGATCGTCACGGTGTCACCGGTGCCGCTGGTGGCCACGGCGACGGCGCATCCGGTCATCGTTGCGTCCAGCTATTCCAAGGCGGTGCTGCGCGCAGTCGCCGGGCGGTTCGCGGACGCGCATGACGACGTCGACTATTTCCCCTCCTTCGAGATCATCTCGTCGGCGCAGAGCTTTGGGCAGTACCTCGAGGGCGATTTGCGCGAGGTGTCGCCGCGTGGCGTGGACCATGTCATGCGCCAGTTCTCGGCCGCCTTTGTCGAAGCCGGCGAACGCGCTGCCGTGGCGGCACCCAGCCTGGCGGCCCAGGCCGCAGCGGCGGCTCAGGTCGAGTGCGAAGAGCTCCTGAACGACAGACCCTGAAGGGCTCACGTCTGTTTTCTGCACGGCCCTGCGGGGCCGTTTTCTTTGGCCCGTCATAAAAACAGGCCCTGGGATTGCTCCACAGGGCCTGCATGGGCCGGCACCCCGTGCCGGCGTCAGGAGATCAGGCTCAGATCCAGTTGCCGCCGTTGTTGCGACGGCGCTCGTCGTCCTCGGCCAGCTTGCGGTCGATGGCGGCGAGGTGGGCGTCGGCGCTCGGCAGGGCAGCCTTGGCCAGGTCCACGGATGGCGCCCCCAGCAGGGCGTCGGCCGGCGCGGTCAGCAGGTCGCTCAGGCTGACCGTCGCATCCTTGCCGTCGTCGGCCTTTTGCGGCTGCACGTCCTTGGCGAACCAGACGTCGGCCACGTCATGCTTGCCGCCGTCGGTCGTCGTGTAGCTGGAGACCAGGCCGATGAGGTTGCCGTGGTCGCTGCCCGAACCCTTGGCGGCGTTCAGGTCGATGGAGGCGACACCCACCTCGTCCAGCGTCTTCAGTTCGCCGGCGTCGGTCTTGCCATCGTGGTTGGCGTCGACCCAGACCTGCAACTGCTTCCAGTTGGTGTCGTGGCTGTCGAGCTTGCCGTCGTGGTTGCTGTCCTGCTCGGCCATGGCGGCATAGCCGTCCTTGGCGTGCTTGCCATTGGCCAGGATGGTGCCCATGCCGAAGAGCTCGCTGCCGTTGTTGATGATGCCGTCGAGGTTGCGGTCCATGACGAGCAGGCCGTCGCCACCGGCAATCCAGCCGACCTTGTCCACGTGGCCGGAGCCGATCAGGTCGAAGTTGACGCCCTGGGCGGCGGCCAGCGTGTTGATGCCGTGGCCGTCCAGGTCGAGCACGATCGGCGTCTTGGAGAAGTAGGCGTCGAGCTGGGCGCCGTTCATCTCGCCGACGGCCGCGTTGGTCAACGCGTCCAGCTGGGCCATGCTCATGGCGGCGATGTCGCGGGTCTCCAGGCCGGCGACCTGGTCGGTCGTGATGGCATGGACCTGATCGGTCGTCAGCGCGGCGGCCTGGTCCGTCGTCAGCGCGGTGATCTGGGTCACCTTCAGCGTCGTGAACTGGGCCGTGGTGATCGCGTCGATCTGCGCATTGCTCAGGGCCGCGAAGTTGGCCGTGGTCAGGGCGCGCAGGTCGTCGGTCTCCAGCGCCTTCATCTGGTCGGTGCTGAAGGACTGGACCTGGCTCGAGGTCATGACGCCGAACTGCGAGGCCGTGAACGAGTTCAGGTCGTCCGTGGACAGGTGGTTGATCTGGCTGGTCGTCAGCACATTGACGCGGCCAGCCAGGCCGGTCAGCTGGTCGGTCGTCAGGGCTGCCAGCTGGGTGTCGGTCAGGGCACGCAGCGAGGCCGTGGACAGCTTGGCCAGGTCGCTGGCGTCGATGGCCACGATCTGGTCGGTCGACAGCGAGGCCACCTGTTCCGTCGTCAGCACCGAGACCTGTGTCGAGCTCATCGCCGTCATGTCGGCCGCCGAGAAGCCGTCGAGCTGGCTGGTGGTCAGCGACAGCACCTGGGCGGTGCTCAGCGCGACGATGTGGTCGGTCGACAGGGCCGCGAACTGGTCGGAATCCAGGCCGGCCAGGGCGGTCGTCGTGACGGCGCGCAGGTCGGCGGTTTCCAGCTTGGCGAGCTGGCTGGTGGTCAGCGCACCGAACTGGTCGGAGTCCAGCGCGGCGAACTGCGCCGTGCCCAGGGCATTGAGGTTGTCGGTGACCAGGTTGCCGAGCTGGCTGGTGGTCAGTGCTTCGGCCTGGGCGGAGGACAGGTTGCTGAACTGGCTGGTGGTCAGGCTGTTCAGGTCGGCCGTGCCCAGGGTGTTGATCTGCGCCGTCGTCAGGTTGTTGATCTGCGTGCTGCTCAGGGCGCGCAGCTGGTCGCTGGTGAAGGCGTCGAGCTGGTCGGACGAGAGGTTGCGCAGGGCTGCCGTGGACAGCGACTTGATGTCGGCCGTCTCGATGGCGGCGACCTGGGCCGTGGACAACACGTCGGCTTGCGTCGAGCTGATCGCGGCGATCTGCGTCGACGTCAGGGCCACCATGTCGGCGGTACTCAGGCCCTGGATCTGGGTCGTGCCCAGCGCGCCAATCTGTGTCGCTGTCATGGAACCGACGGCATCACTGGCCAGTGCAGCAACCTGGTCGGAGCTCAGCGCGTTCAGTGCGGCGGTGGACACCGCGCGCAGGTCGGCCGTCTCCAGCTTGCCCAGCTGGCTGGTGGTCAGCGCGCCGAACTGGCTGGAACCCAGCGCAGCGAACTGCGCGGTGCCCAGGGCGTTGAGGTTGTCGGTCGCCAGGTTGGCGAGCTGTGCGTTGGTCAGGGCCTGCACCTGGCCCGAGGACAGGTTCGCGAACTGGCCGCTGGTCAGGCTGTTCAGGTCGGCCGTGCCCAGGGTGTTGATCTGGGCCGTGGTCAGGCTGTTGACCTGGCCGCTGCTCAGTGCGCGCAGCTGGTCGCTGGTGAAGGCGTCGAGCTGGTCGGAGGACAGGTTGCGCAGGGCGCCGGTGGACAGCGACTTGATATCGGCCGTCTCGATGGCCGCCAACTGGGCGGTGGACAGCGAGCCGGCCTGGGCGGAGTTCAAGGCAGCGACCTGGGTCGAGGTCAGCGCGACCATGTCAGCGGTGCTGAGGCCCTTGATCTGGGCGGTGCCCAGCGACCCGACCTGCGCCGTCGTCAGTGTGCCGACGGCATCACTGGCCAGGGCGCCGATCTGGTCGGAACTCAGCGCATTGAGGGCCGCGGTCGTCACGCCGCGCAGGTCGGCGGTTTCGAGCTTGCCGAGCTGGCTGGTGGTCAGCGCGCCGAACTGGCTGGACGACAGGGCCGCGAACTGTGCCGAACCCATCGCATTGAGGCTGTCCGTCGCCAGGTTGGCGAGCTGGACGCTGGTCAGCGCCTGGACCTGGGCCGTGGACAGGGTGGCGATCTGACCGGTGGTCAGCGCGTTCAGGTCGGCGGTACCCAGGTTGGCGAACTGCGGGCTGGTGCTCAGCGCATTGAGCTGGGCCGAGGACAGCGCGCGCAGTTGGTCGCTGGTCAGGGCGTCGAGCTGGTCGGTGGACAGGTTGCGCAGGGCTGCCGTGGACAGCGACTTGATGTCGGCCGTCTCGATGGCCGCGATCTGGGCCGTGGACAGGCTGGCCGCCTGGGCGGAGTTCAGCGCCGCGATCTGGCCCGAGGTCAGGGCCACCATGTCGGCCGTGCTCAGCCCCTGGATCTGGGCCGTGCCGAGGCCGGCGATCTGGGCCGTGGTCATGGCGCCGACGGCGTCGCTGGCCAGGGCACCGATCTGGTCCGACGACAGGCCGTTGAGGGCCGCCGTCGAGACCGAACGCAGGTCACCGGTTTCGAGCTTGGCCAACTGGCTGGTGGTCAGGGCGCCGAGCTGGCTGGACGACAGGGCTGCAAACTGCGCGCTGCCCAGGGCGTTCAGGCTGTCGGTCTTCAGGTTGCCGATCTGAGTGTTGGTCAGCGCCTGGACCTGGGCCGTGGACAGGTTGGCGAACTGGCCGCTGGAGAGGCTGTTGAGGTCCGCCGTGCCCAGGGTGTTGATCTGGACCGTGGTCAGGCTGTTGACCTGGCCGCTGCTCAGGGCACGCAGCTGGTCGCTGGTGAAGGCGTCGAGCTGGTCGGAGGACAGATTGCGCAGGGCACCGGTCGTCAGCGACTTAATGTCGGCGGTCTCGATGGCGGCGACCTGGGCGGTGGACAGCGAGCCGGCCTGGGCAGAGTTCAAGGCCGCGACCTGGGCCGAGGTCAGGGCGACCATGTCACCCGTGGTCAGGCCCTGGATCTGGGCAGTGCCCAGCGAGGCCACCTGGGCGGTGGTCATGGCGCCGACGGCGTCGCTCGCCAGGGCACCGACCTGGTCGGAACTCAGCGCATTGAGGGCGGCCGTGGTCACCGCACGCAGGTCGGCGGTTTCGAGCTTGCCGAGCTGGCTGGTGGTCAGCGCGCCGAACTGGCTGGAACCCAGTGCCGCGAACTGCGCCGTGCCCAGGGCGTTGAGGCTGTCGGTGGTGAGGTTGGCGAGCTGGGTGCTGGTCAGCGCCTGCACCTGGGCCGTGGACAGGGTGGCGATCTGGCCGGTGGTCAGCGCGTTCAGGTCGGCGGTACCCAGGTTGGCGAACTGCGGGCTGGTGCTCAGCGCATTGAGCTGGGCCGAGGACAGCGCGCGCAGCTGGTCGCTGGTCAGGGCGTCCAGTTGGTCGGTCGAGAAGTTGCGCAGGGCAGCCGTCGACAGGGCCTTGATGTCGGCCGTCTCGATGGCCGCAATCTGGGCGGTGGACAGGCCGGCGACCTGGGCCGAGTTGATGGCGGCGACCTGGGCCGAGGTCAGGGCGACCATGTCACCGGTGGTCAGGCCCTTGATCTGGGCGGTGCCCAGCGAAGCGACTTGCGCCGTGGACAGGGCACCGACCGCGTCGCTGGCCAGGGCACCGATCTGGTCGGAGCTCAGGGCATTGAGGGCGGCCGTCGTGACGGCGCGCAGGTCAGCGGTTTCGAGCTTGGCCAACTGGCTGGTGCTCAGGCCGCCGAACTGGCCCGAAGTGAGGGCTGCGAACTGGGCCGTGCCCAGGGCGTTCAGGTTGTCGCTGGCGAGGTTGGCGAGCTGGGTGCTCGTCAGCGCCTGGACTTGGCCCGAGGACAGATTGGAGAACTGGCTGCTGGTCAGGCTGTTCAGGTCGGCCGTGCCCAGGGCGTTGACCTGGGCCGTGGTCAGGCTGTTGACCTGGCCGCTGCTCAGCGCGCGCAGCTGGTCGCTGGTGAAGGCGTCGAGCTGGTCGGAGGACAGGTTGCGCAGGGCGCCGGTGGACAGCGACTTGATGTCGGCTGTCTCGATGGCGGCGATCTGGGCCGTGGTCAGGCTGCCGGCCTGCGTGGAGTTCAGCGAGGCGATCTGGCCCGAAGTCAGGGCGACCATGTCGCCGGTGGTCAGACCCTTGATCTGGCTGCTGCCCAGCGAGGCGACCTGCGCCGTGGACAGCGAGCCGACGGCGTCGCTGGCCAGGGCGCCGACCTGGTCGGAGGACAGGCCATTCAAAGCCGCCGTGGTGACGGCGCGCAGGTCAGCCGTTTCGAGCTTGGCCAGCTGGCTGGTGGCGAGGCCACCGAACTGACTGGAGCTCAGCGCCGCGAACTGGGCGGTGCCCAGGGCGTTGAGGTTGTCCGTGCTCAGATGGCCGAGCTGATCGGTGGTCAGCGCGCGGACCTGGGCCGTCGACAGATTGGCCATCTGGCCGGTCGTCAGCGAGTTCAGGTCGGACGTCGACAGGTTGGCGAGCTGCGGGCTGGTGGTCAGCGCATTGAGCTGGGTGGAGGACAGGGCACGCAGCTGGTCGCTCGTGAGGGCATCCAACTGGTCCGTGGACAGGTTGCGCAGCGCAGCCGTGGACAGCGACTTGATGTCAGCGGTCTCGATGGCGGCAATCTGGGCCGTGGACAGCACACCCGCCTGGGTGGAGTTGATGGCGGCGACCTGTGCCGAGGTCAAGGCGACCATGTCACCCGTGGTCAGGCCCTTGATCTGGTCGGTGCCGAGCGCGGCGATCTGGGCGGTGGTCAACGAGCCGACGGCGTCGCTGGCCAGCGCACCGACCTGGTCTGAGGACAGGCCATTGAGGGCAGCGGTCGTGACGGCGCGCAGGTCAGCTGTTTCGAGCTTGCCCAGTTGGCTGGTGCTCAGCGCACCGAACTGGCTGGAACTCAGCGCCGCGAATTGGGCGGTGCCCAGGGCATTGAGGTTGTCGGTGGTCAGGTGGCCGAGCTGGTCGGTGGTCAGCGCGCGGACCTGGGCCGTCGACAGATTGGCGATCTGGCTGGTGGTCAGCACATTCAAATCGGCCGTCGACAGGTTGTTGACCTGCGGGGCGGTCGTCAGCGCATTGAGCTGCGTCGAGCTCAGTGCGCGCAGCTGGTCGCTCGTCAGGGCGTCGAGTTGGTCCGTCGACAGGTTGCGCAACGCGCCGGTGGAGATGGACTTGACGTCGGCTGTCTCGATGGCGGCGATCTGGGCGGTGGACAGCGCACCCGCCTGGTTGGAGTTGATGGCGGCAATCTGGCCGGAGGTCAGGGCGACCATGTCACCCGTCGTCAGTCCCTTGATCTGGGCAGTGCCCAGCGAGCCGACCTGTGCCGTCGTCAGCGAGCCGACGGCGTCACTGGCCAGGGCGCCGACCTGGTCGGAAGACAGGCCGTTGAGCGCGGCCGTCGAGACGGCGCGCAGGTCGGCGGTCTCGAGCTTGCCGAGTTGGGCGGTGGTCAGCGAGCCGAACTGGCCGGAGTTCAGGGAAGCGAACTGGCTGGTGCCCAGCGCGTTCAGGTTGTCGGTGGCGAGGTTGCTGAGCTGCGTGCTGGTCAACGCCTGGACTTGGGTCGACGAAAGGTTGCCGAACTGGCCGCTGGTCAGGCTGTTCAGGTCCGCCGTGCCCAGCGTGTTGACCTGGGATGTGGTCAGGCTGTTGACCTGGCCGCTG